>NZ_JAUSCH010000050.1 GCF_030651595.1 Candidatus Oleimmundimicrobium sp.
AGTTAAATGAAAAGTGAAAAATGTCAGATACTGGTTTCACGAGAAAAGGAAAAAACTACTTGCCTGTTGGCAGACATGGTAATCAAGAATTAAAAAAGTTTTTATCGTCAGACCAGCGCTTGGGATAATCTTTTTAAGAATGTTGTACCATTTTAAATTTTTCTATATCGTTTTTTATTTTTATTTTTAAGTTTTTAATTGAGAAGAATATTGGATAACAGCTCATAGATTGTAGAGCAAAGTTAAGACCATCAGCTATATGTTATCAGCTATATGCCAGATTGGGGTTATTTAAATGCCTGAATTGCGTCGAGAACCTATTACGGGCCGGTGGGTGGTAATTGCTACTAAGCGCGCAAAAAGGCCGGAGAGCTTTACTCAAAAACAAAGAAAACCGGTGAAGTTGATGGCTAATTGTCCTTTTTGTTATGGTAATGAAGGGATGACTCCATCCGAGGTGTTAGCTTTTCGACCTAAAGGCACTAAGCCCAATAGTTCAGGTTGGAAAGTTCGGGTAGTTCCAAACAAGTTTCCTGCTTTTACAATGAAGAGTGAGTCAGAAATTAAAACGCCTATTGTGCCTACTGAGTTTGAGGATAAGCAAACTGGAAGGCAAAAAGAGTTGGAAATTTACTCTCATAGACCGGCACTGGGAGTTCATGAGGTTATAGTGAGCAGCCCGGATCATGTTAAAAGCCTTGCTCTGTTAACTGAGCAAGAGGTTGAGTTAGTAATAGAAGCTTATTGTTCTCGATTGTTGGATATTAAGAAGGATTCCAGAATCAAACAAGTTCTCATTATTGTCAATCATGGAGAGGAAGCCGGTACTTCAATCGAGCATCCTCACTCACAACTTTTTGGGATGCCAATAATTCCACCGGTTGTGGCTGAAGAGATAAGTTGCGCCGACCGTTATTTTCGTAAAACAGGGCAGTGCGTATTCTGTAATATCTTAGCCGAAGAGCTAAAAATGGCCGAGAGAATAATAACAGAAAGTGAGTATTTTTTATCTTTTTCCCCCTATGCATCCAGGCAACCTTTTGAGACTTGGATAGTTCCTAAAAAACACTTGGCCAACTTTGAGCTTATTTCCTTAGCGGAAAAGAAGGACTTTGCCTCTATATTAAAGAGTACGCTTGGAAAAATCTACAAGGGGCTGGATGATCCCCCTTATAATTTTTATCTTCATACTTCACCGTTTCAGATGGATGCAAAGAAATTTTACCATTGGCACATTGAAATTTTACCCAAACTTTCCATTCAAGCTGGCTTTGAAATGGGATCGGGGATTATGATAAATGTTGTTTCTCCTGAAGAAGCAGCCAAATTTTTAAGAAATTTTTAAGAAATTTGTGAAATTTTTAGAAAAGTATAGAGGAATAAGTATAATTATGTTTAATATTTATTTAGAAGGTTGTTTATATAAAGTATTTTAGTAAAGTAGAATGTGTAAAAAGGAGGAGGAAATACTTGAAAACAGGAGAGCATCTTGCTAGTGTACTTGCAATTTTGGTAAGTTTTGCTTTTGTATCTATATTTATTGGTTTTACAGGTCAGCTTAACCTATATTGGTATCTATATATAATCCCGATATTTATTGCTGCGATAACTTACAATTTAATTGGTAGCTTGATGGTTGGAATTGCAAGTATAGGAATTTTAGTTTTTTGGTTTTATTCTGGGGTTGGAACTGGTTTGGTTGAAAACCCCACGGTTCTCGGGTATGAAATGATTACAGGAACATCAATCTTCTTAATTGCTGGTCTAATCTTAGGTTACATCTCCGGTAAGCAAAAAAAGCAGCAAGCACAACTGGAAAGACTTTCTGTTCGCGATAGATTAACGGGACTTTATAACTACAGTTATTTTGTGGATAGACTGGATGAGGAGATTAAGCGCTCAAATCGATATGAAACTCCACTTGGGCTGATTATGTTAGATATAGATTATTTTAAAGATTTTAATGATACATTTGGCCACGAAAAAGGCAATAAAGTCTTAAAAGATATTGCGGAAATTATTAAAGAAAAAGTTAGAGACATTGATATCGTTGCTCGTTATGGTGGCGAGGAATTTGCTGTGTTGCTTCCTTCTGTAGGCAAGGAAGCCAAGGAGGCCGCGGAAAGAATTCGTAAAGCTGTTGAGATGGCTGAATTTGAAGGGGATGTTGAACAACCCATTGTCAAAAAGACAATCAGTGCGGGTGTAGCAGTCTATCCAAGAAACGCTAAGGATGATACTGGGTTGGTAGTTAAGGCTGATGAAGCTTTGTATAAAGCAAAAGAGAGCGGGAGAAATCAGACTTGTGTGTGCGAGCAAAGCAGTTAGTTTTCTTAAGGAGGGTTGTGAATGTATACCGAGAAACAGAAGATTCGGGTTATGATGTGTACCAGTTTATATAGAATAGAGGGAGATATGTATATTATCCCCGGGAGCAGAATAACCGATATGTTTAATGTTAAAACTCACGATTTTTTTCCTCTTACAAATGTAAAAGTGACGCACTCGGTGGAAGATAAGGTCTTTTACGAAGTGGGTTACGCGGCTATTCACAGGGACTCAGTGCTTTTGGTTTTCCCAATTGAGGGAGAAGAAAAGGAGTAAGGTTATTTAACCCTTTAAAATGGAGGCTTTTTACATAAAATATGCCGGATTTAAATAAAATAGTAGAGTTATTTTATCCAAAGTTCAAAAATTTTTAGCGGAGGCGGCAATTGTCATTTCGTAGAGCAATTAAATCTGCAATTTTTCTTTTTCTTTTTTGGCTAATACTTACGGGAAATGTTGAATTTTCAAACTTATTCCTCGGTTTAGTATGTTCCTTTTTGGTAGTTATTGCTGCCCATGGTCTATTGAAAGAAAACATTGGTTTAGAGGAAACCCCCATAGTTTTAATTAGATTTATTTTGTTCATGTTCTGGCTCATAATTGAGATTGCTAAATCTAACATAGATGTGGCGGAAAGGGTATTAAATCCACGTTTACCTATAGAACCGGCCATTGTTAAATACTCCTGCCATCTTAAGAATGATGACCATCAGACATTGCTGGGTAACGCAATAACTCTCACGCCGGGCACTTTAACAGTTGATATTGATGAAAGTGGAGTTTACTATATACATTGCTTGGCCGATAAGCACGCAAAAGATTTGATGGAGCGGAAGTTGGAAGGTATGGTTACGTGGGTTTTTAAAGGAGTGAAGGGATAATGCAAAACTTTTTTCTCGCGGTTGGTTTAATTTTAATTGCAAACGCCTTTGTTTGCCTTTTTAGAGCAATTGTGGGGCCCACTCTTCCTGACAGAATAGTGGCGATTAATATTGTAGGAACAAAGACACTGGTTATTCTCGTGCTCATAGCCCATATCTTTGGCCAACACATGTATATAGATACAGCTTTTGTCTACGCGTTGCTTAATTTCATCGTAACGGTGGCTGTGGCTAGATATCTTGAAACAGGAGGCCTACCTAGTGCTTGATATCTTAATAAATACTTTAACAATTATTTTTTCATGTATCGGAATATTCTTTTTTCTCGTTGGAACTTTGGGTTTAGTTCGTTTACCTGATGTTTATACTCGTCTTCATGCCGGGACAAAATGCGATACTTTGGGTGCCGGCTCTATTCTTTTTGCCCTTGCTGTTTATGAGAGATTTTCCGTAAATGGGTTAAAGATGATTGTTTTAGCTTTTTTGGTAATGGTGATGAGCTCAACTACGGGTCATGCTATTTCCCGCGCGGCTTATAAGGTCGGGATTATGCCTTGGCGAAAAAAAGTTTCGACAGTTTTTTCTGAAGAGGAGAGTGAAGATGTTACGTATCCTTGATGCCTTACTTCTCATATTTTTGCTGGTAACCGCAATTGGGGTAGTTCGGACGAAAGATCTACTCGGAGCTGCGATTATTTTTTCAGCGTATAGTTTAACCATGGCCATCATTTGGCAACAATTGAGTGCTCCCGATTTAGCTTTGACGGAAGCGGCTGTTGGTGCCGGAGTTACCACAGTTTTATTTTTAATTACTATTAGCCGTACGGTGCGGAGGGAAGACGAGTGAAAAAAGGCTTAGCAATATTTGCCCTACTTTTACTTTGGGTTTTATTGATATCGACTGTGGTGGTGTTGCCTCCTATGGGGAGCCCTGAAAACCCAACATATACACATATTGTTCCACGTTATCTTGAGAAGGGGGTTGAAGAGGGAGGCGCTCATAATATAATTACGGGTATTATCTTAAATTACCGGGGATATGACACGATGGGTGAGGTCACGGTAATTTTTACCGCCCTTATGGCCGTTTTAGCTGTTTTAGGGAGAGAAAACTTTCTTCTTCATACGTCAAAAGCAGAAATGTCAACAGTAGAGAAAAGCATTATAGTTAAATCTGTTGCTCGCTTTTTGACACCGTTTATAGTTTTATTTGCTCTCTATATAATTTTTCATGGAGCCGAATCACCGGGTGGAGGATTTCAAGGTGGAGCTATTTTAGGAGCGAGCATCATCATCATCACCTTAACTCTTGGCCTTGCTTTTGTAACTAAAAAGTTATCATTGAAGTATCGAGTGTTGTTTGAAAGCGCGGGCCCGCTTGGTTTTTTTATCATAGGTATGGTTGGTATACTTTGCGGTCAAAACTTTCTAACTTACTTGCTTCCATGCGTTGCTCTTGCTTATCAAGATTTGGTCCGGCACTTGCTGCTCATCATAGTTGAAATAGGTATAGGAGTTGGAGGAGGAGCAATTATAGCATCGATATTTTTTGCGATGGAGAAGGTGGAGAAAGAATGAGTGTGAGTGAATTATTTTATAAGCTTAATGTCAATTTTAATTATGTGGTAGCAGTGACGCTTTTCATAATTGGCCTTTATGCTATGATTTCAAATCCAAACTTAATAAAGAAGTTCATGGGTTTAAATATCATGGAGACATCGGTGTTTCTTTTTATAGTCTCCAGTGGGGCAATAACCGGGGGGAAAGCGCCTATTATTGGAGAAGGCTTAAGCTCCGGAACAGTTTTCGTTAACCCCATTCCCCAAGCGCTTATTCTCACGGGGATTGTTGTTGCAATGAGTACGACCGCATTAGCACTTTCTTTAATGATTAAACTGTATGAGCAATGTGGAACTTTAAATGCAGATAAAATAAAGGAGTTAAAGTAAAATATGGTGGAATTTTCACGACATTGTCCAGTTCTTATGACGGTAACGTTTTTAATTGGGGCTGTTCTTACCCCTATAGTTAGCAGATCAAGAAAGAAATTTTCTTTCTGGTGGGCTTTTTTTGTTTCGCTTCTGGGCTTATTCTTTTGTTTTTGTGCTGTTTGGAGATTATATACTGTTGGACCGATAAGCTACTGGTTAGGCGGCTGGGAGCCTCCCTATGGCATTGAGGTTTACTTTGATTACATTTCCACGATTACCCTTTTAATGACTGCTCTTGGCGTACTTATCATAGTTTATTCTAATAAATATATAAGACACGATATTTCCGAAGAAAAACTCCCAACGTACTATTCGTTGGTTTTGCTTCTTTTAGGTGGCATGGTCGGATTTTCTGTAACCGGAGATATGTTTAATCTATATGTTTTTCTTGAGATACTTTCACTCTCCGGCTACGCTCTGGTTGCAATCACCGGAGAAAAATTAACCGCTATGGCAAGTTTTAAATATTTGGTCATTGGAGCAGTGTCATCCCTGTGTGTTTTGTTTGGAATAGCTTTTCTTTATAATGTAACCGGTAGTTTAAATATGGCTGATATTGCTTTTAGATTGCAACAAACCCAGCCAACTACTACGACATATGTGGCTCTGGCTTTATTTATTATTGGGTTTAGTGTCAAAGCAGCTATGTTCCCTCTACATATATGGCTTCCAGATGCTCACGCGCTGGCTCCTTCGTCAGTTAGCGCTTTGTTGTCGGGTTTGGTAATTAAGGTTGGCATTGTGGGAATCCTGCGAGTTCTTTATTGTGTATACAAGTTGGGTGGGTCCGTTGATTTTACTGTTGTAACAAATTTCATGGGTTGGCTTGCAGCAATTACAATATTGGTTGGCGCATTTTTTGCATTTTTCCAGGATGATATCAAGATGATTTTTGCTTACTCAAGCATATCCAATATTGGCTACATAATCATGGGGATAAGTCTGGTCTCTTTCTCTCAGCCTGAGAGAGGTTATCTTGGGATGGTTGGTGGCTTAATTCATATCTTTAATCACGCGATAATTAAGTCAACATTATTTCTCTGTGCAGGAGCTATAATTTACAAAACGGGTTTTCGTAAATTAAGCGATTTGCGGGGAGTAGGGAAGAAGATGCCCATCACCTGCGGGGCTTTAACTATTGCGGCTCTTTCAATCGCGGGAATTCCGCCGACGGCAGGGTTTATTTGCAAATGGTATATCGTTCTTGGGGCTATAGAATTCGGTAGGTTAATTTGGGCGGGGGTCCTATTGGTGGGAGCGTTGTTTGTATTTGGATATTATATTAAGATAGTTAACGCAATTTTTTTCAGAGAACCGGTAGAACCAATTACTCAGGTTGACGAAGCTCCTTTAAGTATGCTGATACCAATTGTAATATTGGCAACGGGTTGTTTAATAATGGGTGTTTTTGCCTACATACCTTTGAATGTGATAAAGCCGGCTGCGGCAACGATGCTTGGTTTGCCGCCAACATATCTTCCTTGAAATAAAAAAGGAGAGTGATGAGATGATTGTTAATGATATCAGGCCTTTAGTTGCTCCGCTAATCTCAATTTTATGTGCTGTTTTGATTCTTTGGCGTGGAGATAATACTTTCTTAAGGAGATTGTTCAGCATATCGGCTGCTATTATTAAATGGATTATTGTCTTTTCGATGCTTCCGGGTTCATTGGCCGGAAAGATTTATGTAACTGAGCTTATTCCTTTTACCCCGGGCATTAGTTTTCTTTTGAGGGTTGATGGTTTAGGCATGTTCTTCGGGATGATATCGTCAACTCTTTGGATTATAACTACTGTGTATGCTATAGGTTATATGGAAGGGGAGCACGCACGGAAAAGATTTTTTGCTTTTTTTGCCTTGTGTGTTTCGACTACGATAGGAATAGCTTTTGCGGGAAATTTATTTACCCTTTTTGTGTTTTATGAAATGTTGACAGTCTGCACCTATCCGCTGATACTTCACGATGAAACTCCCGAAGCAATGAAGGCGGGTAGAAAGTACTTAATATATACGCTCACCGGCGGTTCCTTTATTTTATTTGCAACAGCGATGACCTTTTATTCGGCTGGAACTGTTACCTTTTCTGAGCCGGGTATTCTTTCAATAAGCACCGGTGTTGGTCTTTTAGCCGCGATATTTGCCATGTTTATGTTGGGGTTTGGTGTAAAAGCGGCAATTATGCCTCTTCATGGTTGGTTGCCAAGTGCTATGGTTGCGCCTACTCCTGTTAGTGCTTTGTTGCATGCGGTAGCTGTAGTAAAAGCCGGCGTTTTTGGAATTACCAGAATAATTTATAATATTTTTGGGGTGTCATTACTAAAAGAGATGGCATTAAAAGGAATGCCTGTGGCAGAATTTTTAATGTGGGCGGCGATGATTACGATTATTTGCGCTTCCTTGATGGCTTTAATGCAAGATAACCTTAAAAAAAGACTCGCTTATTCTACTATAAGTCAGCTCTCCTATATCGTGCTGGGCGTTTCACTTCTGACTCCAAACGGGGCCTTAGGTGGAATTGTGCACATTGCGAACCAGGCATTTATGAAGATAACCATGTTTTTCGCAGCGGGTGCAATTTATAAAAAGACCCATAAAAAAAATATAAGCGAGATGCACGGTATAGGACACAAGATGCCTCTAACGATGGCGACCTTTACTATTGCTTCGCTTGGCATGATGGGGCTTCCGCCGACAGCCGGATTTATATCTAAATGGTATCTGTGTTTAGGCGCGTTAGACGCCGGTAAAATGGTAGTTGTGGTTGTCTTGTTGGTGAGCTCTTTTTTAAATGCCGCGTACTTTTTACCGATTGTTTATCGAGCTTACTTTATGAAGCCTCAAGATGGAAACTTAAAGACAGATGAGGCCCATTGGACTCTTCTTGCGCCATGTGTTATTTGTGCCCTTTACACTATCGGTTTAGGTTTGTTTGCGGATTTACCATTTGTTCCTTTAGCTTTAGCTCGCGGAGCCGTAATGCAGTTTTTCGGAGTTTAATGAAAAGATAAGCGAGTTCTTAAGGTATATCTAATTTGGAGGTGTTTTTAAATGTATAAAGAAGTAAGTTCTATCCTTCCGGTTTTAGCCATACTTGTTCCAATTCTCTTTGCAACCATTATTTTTCTACTTGGGGAAAAATACAATCGTTGGAGAGGTTGGTTTACGGTTGCAGGCTCTGTAATTACTTTATTTATAATGCTGTTGATGTTGCCTGGTGCTTTAAATGGGACGATTTTACAAACTCACTTAATGGTGATTGTCCCGGGAATTTGGATGTTTATCAGGGTTGATCAACTGGGACTTATCTTAGCAACAAGCGCGGCGATACTTTGGTTTCTGGCAAGTATGCATTCTATTGGTTATATGCGAGGGGCGCATGCTCAAAAAAGATATTTTAGCTTTTTAATTCTTTGTCTTGGGTGGACTGTAGGAGTTGCAATTTCGGGGAATTTATTTACATACCTTATTTTTTACGAACTATTTTCTATTTCTACATATCCCCTTATTGTTCACGAGGAAACTCCGGAAGCATTAGCTGCAGGCAAAAAGTATATGATATATATCCTAGTGGGCTCCTCTTTTCTCTTGTTTGCTATAATTTATACGTATTTTTTAGCGGGAACATTAACCTTAGCAAAGGCGGGGATACTTTCGCTTACGTACGGCCGCACCCCCCTGCTTATCCTCTTTTGGTGTTATATGCTTGGCTTTGGGGTAAAAGCGGCAGTTATGCCTCTTCATGGTTGGGTTCCTGATGCGCATCCAATAGCGCCAGCTCCTTTTAGCGCGATACTTTCAGGCATAATGGTTGCGGTGGGTGCTTTTGGAATAATAAGAACTGTTTTGAATGTCTTTGGTTCATCTCTGGTACGAGAATTGGGGACGGGTTTAATAATGGCCTATATTGTTTCATTTACCATAATTGTTTCATCAATTCTTGCATTAGATCAAGATAATCTGAAACGGCGGTTAGCTTATTCTACTATTGGGCAGATGGGTTATATTATTCTTGGCACGGTTTTGTTGACAACTTATAGTGTTTGGGGCGGCATGGTTCATATTATAAATCATGCTTTTATGAAGGGCACATTGTTTTTATGTGCCGGGACCATCATCAAGCAAACCGGAAAAATGAATGTTAGTGAGATGCGTGGTATTGGCAAAAAACTTCCTTTAACCATGGGGGCGTTTACTGTTGCCGCACTGGGCATGATAGGGACACCTCCTTTAGTTGGTTTCATAAGCAAATGGTATCTCTGTTTGGGTACCCTGGATGCCGGGGAAGTTGTTTTTGTGATTGTCTTGCTAATAAGTTCGCTTTTAGGAGCGGCATATTTTCTTCCTATTATTTATACTGCTTTTTTTCAAAAGTCTGATGAGGAATTGCTCGAAAAGGAGCATGGCGGTCATAAGGCTGTTGCGGTTAATTCAGAGGGGAAGAAGCAGTTGGAGGCACCGAAGGTTATGCTAATCCCTGTTATTCTCGGGGCTTTAGGTGTTATTGTTTTTGGGTTGTTTGCGCAGTTGAACGGTTTTCCGCTCTCACTTATAAAGATTAGCACCAGTTTTTTATTGAAGTAATATTTTTTGATTGAGAGGTGTTAGATTGTTAAAAAAGTTATTTCCGTTTGTTCTTATAATAGCTCTTATTTTTCTATTCACTGCTGTGGTTTTTGCAAGTTCAGAGGCAGTTAAAACACATGACCATGTAGAGGAAGATACTACGGAGCACGTAGAAGAAGGGCATGCAGAAGAAGAGCACCACGGAGTCCCCGTTGCCTATTATGTTCAGTGGTTTTTCATTTTCGCCATTTTAGGGATGGCTTTCCAATACGCAGTTAAATTTCAAAAGCATGGCCAAAGCGGGAAAGAAGGTTCGTTTGTAGCATATGCAATTGTTGGAATGGTGTTTTTGGTATTCTTTCTTGGCTATACGATGATGGATTACCATGAACCTTTGTTGCTGGGTTTTTTAAGATTATTCTTGTTATTTATCGGTGGAGCCTTGGTGACTTTCTATGGTGTTCTTGGTCGACACGATGAAGTCCACCATTAAAATTATCTAATTGGAGGATGAAGTTTATGAATTACTTGGAAGTAGTAATGCCCTTGACAAGCGCGGTGAGTGGTGTTGCTGTTCTTCCATTTTTGGCGTGCCTAACGCCTATAATCGGGGCGCTGGTTACCGGCCTTGTTGGCAAAAGCGAGAAGTTGCGCAACGCCGCTGCGGTGGTAACGACATTTGTTACTTTTGTGTTGGTTCTTGCCATGTATGGTCCGGTTGTGAACGGTGTTCACATTGGAGAGCATTTTTATAAGGGCATAGAATTCAGCATCAAGGGGATTCTGGGAGCAAGTTTTAAGGTTGACCCGGTGAGTTTAATAGTGGCGCTTGTCACCTCCTTTCTTTGGTTTCTTTGTTCCATTTACGCGATAAGTTATATGTCTCACGAGCATGCCAGGACAAGATTTGCAATTTTTTCTCTGTTAACTTTGGGTGTTGATTTGGGAGTTTTGCTTACCAAAGACTTTTTCTCCCTCTTTGTTTTTTTCGAGCTATTAGGGTTCTTCTCCACCATGCTTGTAATTCATGAAGAAGATAAAAAGGCTCTGGATGCCGGTAAACTTTACCTGTGGTTCTGTGTTATCTTTGGCCTCGTTCTGTTAACTGGAATTGTTCTTTTATTTGCCTATACCGGGACCGTGGATATTAAGCCTATGGCAGAACTCCTGGAAAAGACCGTACCCGCTTATATGCGTTATCTCATAACTACACTTATGATTATGGGCTTTGGCGCAAAGGCGGGAGTATTTTTCCTTCACGTTTGGCTTCCCGAGGCTCATCCCGTTGCACCGACTCCGGCCAGCGCCTTGCTTTCCGGAGTTATGATAAAAGCCGGTGCTTATGGAATTTTAAGATCGGTAAATACTCTTTATGCTCCGATGGCAACCAAAGTTTCCAATGCTACTGTTATTCATACAGCGGCCCAGTGGACAACAAAAACGGGTTTGGGTTATGCGCTCATTTGGCTCGGCGTTATAACTATGTTTTTTGGTGTGGTCAATGCTTTACTCTCGCACAACTGCAAAAGGATGCTCGCCTATCATAGCGTTTCTCAGATGGGATATATTATCTTTGGCCTTGGTTGTGCCGCCTACTTGGGAGCGGAAGGGGCGATGGGTATGGCGGGCGGTCTTTACCATATCGTAAATCACGCTCTTTTTAAGGCATCGCTATTTTTGTGTGTGGGTGCTGTCTATTTTAGGACACGTGAGCTTGACATGTATAAACTGGGTGGTCTGTGGCGAAATATGCCCTTTGTAGCAGTAGCTTGTCTAATTGCAGTTTTTGGAATTTCGGGTATACCTGGATTTAACGGGTTTGCTAGTAAAACCCTTCTTCATCATTCTATCTTTGAGGCATGGGAATACTCTGCTGTCTTTTCTCCAATTCATCAACGTGATTCATTCCTTCTTATCGCTGAGGGTTTCTTCATGCTCACGGCATTTGGCACCTTTTGTTCTAACTTTAAGATGTGGTTGTTTGTTTTTATATGGAAGCAACCTGAACGTTTTAAGGAAGTAAAGCCAGAACCCATTTCGATGAGAATTGTATTAGTTATTCTTTCTGCTGTGATTATATTCATTGGTCTAAGGCCCAATTGGATGTTGGAAAAGTTTATAGGACCAGCTCTTGCTTATTTTGGTTATGATGCTGGCTCTCATGCTTACCATCTTCTCTATAACGTTCATATTACCGAAGGGATTCGCTCGACAATCCCTCTCTTGTATGATCCCGGAACTTTCTCAATTTTTAGTAACCCGGAGGTGTTACACAACCTTTTGGGCGGCGGAATGGCTGTTTTGGGCGGCGGAATATACTTCGTTTTAGGCTACAGATTGGGCTGGTTTCACGTTGAGGTTCCCGAGTGGACTTCGGTTAAGTATTGGTATTTGAAGCTGGCAACTGGATTTCTTGTTCTTCCAAAAAAATTAGGTATTTTAAAAGGCCAATTTCGTCGCAGGGTTGCAACATATCTTTTAACAGGCGAAGAGGAGAGACGAAGAGAAGTGGTCTCAAATCTGGAAAATGTTTTGAATGAACAAAAAGATAGATTGGAGAAGTTAAAAGCTATTAAAGGTGCCATGTCAAAATTAGACCGTGGAGCAACGAGACTAGATAGGGCCGAACTTTATCGCTTGAGAAAAGTTTTTAGAATGATTGAGGAGCCCTTAATTAGAAGCGGGAATTTAAATAAGTTAGATTTGGATCTTTTAAGAAGTGCGGTTGGAATAATGGAAGCTAATCCTAAACAGCTTAGCAAAGAAGATATTTACTGGTTGCGCAAGCTGCTCTTGCTTTCTGAGCGAACCTTAATTAAAGAACACAAATTAGGCGAAGAGAAATTGATGAGGTTGCAGAAGACCATCCTTAAGTTTCAAGCAGTAAACAGAAGGGTTATTCAGGAAGAACTAGAAAAACTGCATCAAAAAACTGCTTCAAAGTCCATTTCATTAGAAGAGTTGCTATCAGAAGAGGAGAAACTTCGTAAAGCAGGTTTATCTTCCTTGAATAGATTAAAAGGGATGGCCCCCAAAGTGGAAGAAATATCTGGCTCTAAAATTTTTCCATTTGAAGAATTGCAAAAAGGGGAAGAACGATTCCATGATATAAGCATGCTTGGTATGAGCAAACTATCCAAATTAAGCAGCAAGGCAGAAAATATTATTAGTGAGGAAAGAATGGAGCCAATACTTCAAAAGGCTCTTCTTGAATATAAAAAAGCTCAACTTAGTTATAAGATTATGACCGGTAGTATCTTTAAAGAGATATCAAACTGGATACGTCGAATGATTTTAGCGATGATGGTTGTGCTTTCTGAAGAAAGGTTTGGCGGTATTGAGCAGGCTATTTATACATCAATGGATATTGAGGATACGAGGAATGCCATCCGTTCCTATACTAGGGATATTGGTTTTAATGTGTTAGTTTTAGTTGGGATGTTGACATTGCTTTCCATTATGTTGTTGTGGGGGAATATCTAGCTTAACGTAACAATCCTATCATCATAAAGGTTGACCCAAGAGGCAGTTATCGTTATATTAATTATAAGTAATATAAGTTCGAACTAATCCTAACGACAAACATCAGTAGATTTAAAATTCTTCTTGGGAGGAAAGAGTTTTGGGAAAAGAAAATTATATAAGGGTACCAATAACAATGCCGAATGATATGATAAGTTATCTTGAAGAAAATAGTTTGAAGTCGAAAATTACTGGTGGACATAAACTTGCAAATACTGAGATTGTGAGAGCTGCTATAAACGCAATAAGGGAACTTAATGTAGATTATACGAGCGTTAAAAATGAAGATGATTTGAGGGATAGAATTTTAGAAGCTCAGGCAAGGTATTTTGCGAAAAAGTAATAAGGTTTTATAATACTAAAAAAGAATTGTATTTGAGAGGGCGATTATGAAAAATTGTTGGGAATTAAAAGGTTGTCCCGCAAGTTATTATCTGAATTGTCCGGCATACGCAAAAAGAAAAAGTTGCTGGGAGGAGAGGAACGGTTGCTTGTGCAGGGCTTACTCGAAATGTGAAAATTGCCCAATTTATATTAAACATAAAGAGGATGTCAAATAGCAAAAAAGGAAGTTTAATAAAAAAATAAATTTTAAGGGGAAAATCAAAAATCGATTTTCTCCTTAGTTTTTTGGGGGCCGGGGAAAATGAAAATAGATGTTATTACCACTAAAAAAGAGTTTGAGGCCATCAAAGAAAAGTGGGATGCTTTGCTTGCTAATAGCAGCGGTAGCATATTTCAAACCTGGGAGTGGCAATGGGTGTGGTGGAAACATTACGCTAAAGATAAAAAGTTATTTATATTAGTTGCTACGGAGAAGGATCTAATTGGCATAGCCCCTTTTTATTTAAGTAGGTCATATTATGGATTACCAATTAAGGTGCTTTCTTTCTTGGGAACCGGCCCTTCTGATTATGGGGACTTTATCGTTTTGCCCGGTAAAGAAGAGAAGTTTATTAAAGGGTTATTTAAATATCTTTCCACCACAAACGTGGATTGGGATATTGTAGATTTACAACAATTATTGGAAGATTCCCCTTGCATTAATCCTCTTCGAGCATCAATTAAGGAAGGTGGTCTTAATGGTTTAGAGCTTTTTCAGGAGAGCTCCTTTGCTCTTTTGTTGCCCTCCAGCCGGGATGAGCTCATGGGCACTCTGAGTAAAAAGTTTCGATATAACTTAAATTATTATCCCAGACGTCTTTTTAAACAATACAAAGTTGATAGCTACAATTTAAATGATAGGGCTGATGATATTACTTTTGGAATGAATCTTTTTTTTGATCTTCACCAGAAGAGGTGGCAGAAAAAGAAATTGCCAGGACTCTTTTGGAATAAACGGTATCGGGATTTTCATTCCGACATAGCGGCTCTTTTTCACAAAAAAGGATGGTTGGCTTTATATTTTTTAAAACTTGATGATGAAATGGCGGCTTCATTATATGGCTTTAAATACAATAATTGCTTTTACTATTATCTTAGTGGGTTCGACCCACGTTGGGAACGCTTCAGCGTGGGGACGTTTATTGTAAGTGAGGCAATTCGTGATTCAATAACAAAAAAGCTTTCCTGCTTCGACTTTTTAAGAGGTACAGAGGAATATAAGTTAAAATGGGGGGCAGCCTCTCATAGTAATATGCGGTTTTTGCTCTGCAAAAAAGATGGTTACTTAAAAGGTGCTCCTTTATTATCGCGTCCTATTATGCAATTTTTAAGTTATGAAACTAAGTTTGCGAGAAAAGCTAAAGAAAGACTAAGAAGATTATAAATTTTAATTTCCCCATTTATTTTTTTTAATTAGGAAATTAAACAGGGGGAAAATTTTTTTTGGAGAATAATTATTGTAAGGTATATTATATATGTAAAAGAATTAAGAGGATAAAGGGAGATTTTCATGGAAAAAGAAAAGATTCTTGTTGTGGACGATGAGGTAGATATAGTTAAATTGATTACGCTAAAACTTGCGAACAAGGGTTTTAAGGTTATTGGAGCCGGGGATGGAGAAGAGGCTCTTAAAAAAGTTGCTGAGGAAAAACCCGATTTAATAATTTTAGATATAAGCATGCCGAAGATGGATGGTTGGGAGGTATGCCAAAAGTTAAAAGCAAACCCCGAAAGTAAGGATATCCCGATAATAATGTTAACTGCTTTAGGTTATATAGCTGAAGAATTCAAAGGCCTTCAGCTGGGTGCGGTAAAATATCTTAAGAAACCTTTCGATGCTGATACTTTGATTAAGGCCGTATACCAGGTGTTGGAAGAAAGCAAACATTAAACTTCTGGGTTTCTTCTTAAAGCGCGTCCTCTTTACGTAAATGGCTTAACTGTTCTCGTAATCTCAAAACAGCTTTGGTGCGAATTTGAGACACTCTTGATTCAGAGAGATTTAAAACCTTACTCGCTTTTTTTAACGTAAATCCGTCATAATAGTAAAGCGCTATAACAATTTGTTCTTGCTCGGTGAGATTTTCAATACTTTTTGCGAGAATATCTTTGATGTCTTTTAGCTCAATAAAGTCAGATGGACCATCCATCTCATTGTTATTTAACTTGTCTCCGATAGTGATTTTAGAATCCTCATTTTTAGTTACAAAACTCTCCAGTGAGAGCAAAGATATTTTACTTACCTCACAAAGTAAATTATTAAAATACTTTATATCCATATTGAGTTCTTCGGCTACCTCATCATTTTTTGGGGCGTGTCCCAAGCGTTTTTCTACTTTTGTATATGCTTCCATTAATTTCTTTGCTTTTTGTCGGAAAGAGCGAGGGGCATGGTCGCTTATTCTTAATTCATCTATTATGGCCCCTTTTATGCGGGGTACAGCATATGTTCCAAATTTAATTCCTCTGTGGTAATCAAATTTTTCTATGGCATCTATTAAGCCAATGATCCCATAACTTATGAGATCATCTGTTTCAATATCAGAAGGCAAAGTTTTTCCCATTCGCTCGACTACATATTTGACTAATGGCAAGTATTGAACAATTAATCTTTCGCGGGCCTTCGTGTCCCCATGTATTTTATATTGCTCCCATTCGCTTTGCGGTTTAAATTTTTCCACTTTATCTCCCTTTATTTTACGAGATGTTTTGCATTTAAAACGAAAAGCTGTGGTTTTATCGCATTTTTTGCCGGTTGATTTAATTTCCCAAGATTTAATAATTCAAAATATTCTTCTATGTTTTCTTTTAGAATTTGCGGGGTTTTAGTCTTTAATTTGCTTGCCGGTTTGTTTGTTTTTAAGTTTAATTTAAAGAAAAAAGAATCTCTTGTCCCCGGAGTGGGGAAATTTGAAAAGAAAATTAATGGTAAACTCCATCTTAGGTAGCGAATTATTTGTATACCTCCTAATCGACCTAGACTATTTTAATATTACCTTAGGCACAAAATATGTCAAGAAAATTATGACATTACACAAGATGTTGTGGTTTTGCGATACGGATAATAAATTAAAGAATTAACAGAAGCGCTTAAGCTGAATACAATAAAATATTAATATTATTTAAGCTATGTTATGGTGTTTTGGTGATGTTGCGGCTAAGATATTTAAACAACTCAAAGTAAATGAGCAATAATTGTGTGTTTGTGTAACGATAATTAACTTGAAGGTGATTGTTTTGTTTAAAGAAATACGAGTTCGTTTTGCTCCGAGCCCCACCGGAGTATTGCATATCGGAGGGGCAAGAACTGCCTTATATAATTGGCTTTTTGCCAGGCATCACGGCGGTAAGTTTATTTTGAGGATGGAAGATACTGATAGAAATCGTTCTACGGAAGAGGCCATCGGTGCAATCGTTTCTTCACTTAAGTGGCTGGGGCTTGATTGGGACGAAGGTCCTGAAGTTGGGGGGGCATACGGGCCTTATCGACAAACAGAGCGTCTATCTTTTTACAAGGAAGCCCTTAAAAAATTGCTTGAGGCAAAGATGGCTTATAGATGTTATTGTAGCCCGGAAGAATTAGAAGAGCGAAGAAAGGCAGCATTAAGGGACGGTAGATCTCCCGGTTATGATGGTCGATGCAAAAAGTTTACTGAAAAAGAGCAAAAAGATTATGAAAAGGAAGGGCGAAAATATGCCATCCGCTTTGCTTGTCCCAAAGAGGGAGAGACGGTCGTTTCTGATATCATAAGAGGAGATGTTGTTTTTCAGAACAGTGTTTTAGAAGATTTTATTCTGACCAGAGCGAATGGTCTGCCAACATATAACTTTGCGGCCGTTGTAGATGACGCAACCATGAAGATAACACATATAATTCGGGGGATTGATCATCTATCAAACACACCAAAACAAATCCTTTTGTATGAAGCTCTTAGTTTACCGCTTCCCGTTTTTGCTCATCTGCCTATGATTTTAGGTTCCGATGGAAAACCTTTAAGTAAACGTCACGGGGCTACATCGGTGGAGGAATATAAGAAAAATGGTTATTTGTCGGAAGCAATACTAAATTACCTTGCTCTTTTAGGTTGGTCTTATGATGAGAAGACGACCATGTTTTCTATTGAAGATTTAATTGAAAAATTTTCCCTTGAGAAGGTTTCCAAAAATTCTGCTATTTTTGATAATGCCAAGCTTCAATGGATGAACGGATGTTATATTCGTAAATTATCGGTTGATAAGCTAACGGATTTACTCATTCCAATCTGGGTTGATGCCGGCTTTTTTGCGAAATCCTCTGATTTTGGGATAGAGAGACTTAAAATGATAGCTACTTTGGTGCAAGAGCGAATAAAATGTTTAACCGAGGTTTTGGAGCTTACGGATTTCTTCTTTAAAGAGGAGATTGAAGTTGCTCCCAAAGCTGCAGACAAGGTGTTAAAGAACCCGGAGGCCTTAAAAGTTTTAGAAATTGCGTATGAGAAATTAAAAACACTTGGAAAATTTGATGTTGAAAGCGTGGAAGCTGCTTTGCGTTCCATCCCCGCGGGACTCGATATTAAACCGAAGTTTGTTTTTCAACCCATACGGGTTGCCGTAACCGGAAAAACGGTAAGCCCGCCGCTTTTTGAGACAATTGAAGTGCTTGGGAAGGAAAGGACATTAACCAGGCTCACGGCAGCAATTGGAATTGTGAAGTAATTTGATTTTTAAGAGGTCAGCCTTGCTTCTGAAGTGCTCGTATGTTATAAATAAACAGGTTTAACCAACGACTAACGGCCAATAACTAATAAATGGGGAGTCGTCTAGTGGTAGGACACGGGACTCTGGATCCCGTTGCGAGGGTTCGAATCCTTCCTCCCCAGCCATAAAATCTCAGTAAAAAATAGAACTACTTTATTGTCTTGGTGAAATTTAGCCGGGAAATCCTTTTAACTCTTTTGTATGAAAAATAGTATTTTAGTTTGCGGTTTCTACTGCTTGTACCTCGATGTCAACTTCATTTGGTGCTTTAATAATGAAGGTTATTCCAGAAGCAATAATGCAAAGAACGGCTGCAATCAGATAAGCCATTGAATAAGAACCGGTGGCATCAACAATTTTTCCCGCAACCATTGAGCCAAATACGCCTCCAACTCCCCAGGCCGTAAAGACTAAGCCGTAGTTAACACCAAGGTTTTTGGTGCCGAAGTAGTCCGCGGTAACGGCAGGGAATAGAGCCAAATTAGCGCCGTAGTTAAAGCCAATTAAAGTAGCGGATACGATTAAAAGGATTGATGTGGTTGATATGGCCAAGACTCCCATCATCAGCGCTTGAAATAAAAAAACCAGAAGCATTGTGTGGGTACGGCCGAGTTTGTCGGAAACACCGCCGGCGATGATTCGGCCAGAAGCGTTACCAACGGCCAAGATGGCAACCAAGAGGAAGCCTAAATTAACATCGGGGAGCTGAGCAGCGGAGATTTTTGCCAAGTGGCCAATAATCATAAGGCCGGCAAATGCAGCAAAGGCGTACATTGACCACAGTAAATAAAATTGAGGGGTTTTGAGCATTTCGTGCCAGTCATATTCGTGTTTTTTAGAGTTGGCTGCAGTTGAAGCTGAAGATATAAGCATACCGGCGGGGGCATATCCAGCCGGGGGATTATTTAAAAATTGAGATAGTCCAACTGTCGCTACAAAGAAAGCAATACCGAGAATCAAAAAAGTTTGATTGATGCCAAAATTTTTTAACAAAGTATTGGTGACAGGAGCAATATATACAGAAGCAAGACCAAACCCACTAACCACTATTCCCGTGATGAGACCCTTTTTGGCTGGTGGAAACCATTTGACCGCCGCCGGTGTAGCGGAGGCATATCCAAGGCCAATACCTGTTCCTGCTAAAATTCCGAAACCTAAAATCATTAATGCTATATTTCCCTTTGAGGCAAAACTGGCAAGAATTAAGCCAAGGCCCGTTAGGGCGCCACCGACGGAGGCGACGAGGCGCGGGCCCAATTTATCCTGAGCGCGGCCGGCAAAAACCATCATAATGGCAAAAACACCGCACGCAACCGCATATGGCATAGAAGCGCTGGTAGCAGACCAACCCCAGCTGGTCGTCATTTTTTTGGCGATAACACTCCAAGAATATAAAACACCAAGGGCTAAGTTAATTCCGGTACCGGCTAAAACAACAATCCATCCTTGCTTATTAGAACTATTATTCATAAAAATTCCCCTTTTTATCAGTATAGGTTGATTTAAGATTTGTAAAATAAAGAGAAAGTCATTAAACGGTTTTGATTTAAGGTAAAAGGTCTATTTGCGTTAGCAAGTGGATGATTTTAATTAATAGCTCTTGGCTAATTGATAAGTTAAAAATTTTCTATTTAAAGAGTCTTTTGTCTGAAGACAATACTTATGCCGGTAAAATTTTTCAAATTGTGTTTAATAAAAGGGTAAAATAGGAAAGAGCACAAGGGTAACTTAACTTTGCGGGGAAGGGTTCTTTAAAATAAGCCATGAATTAAAAAAATGGTATTTTAAGAAGGGAAAGAGCAGAATACATGGATGGGAGGATTTAATTTGAGCGATGGTTATAAGGACTATTTATCCAAAGTCGGTATTTTTTTAAGCGCAACAATCATTTTTTTTGGGGCATTTGGTATGTTTCAAGCGGCAAAAAGTGGAAGATATAAATCTATTGAAATTTTCTTTACCGACTTATTTTGCCTTTTATTGTTTTTGGCGGTTTTATTGTTATCTTTAGTAGCTGCCCATTTTTTTAATAAACACACAAAGGAATACGATAGAAAAGAGAAAGAATTGGAAGAAAGTCAAAAGGTTTTAAAAAAGAAGAAAGACTAAAGAGGTTTTAAAAGCCCGAATAAGAATGAAGTTGTCAATTATTCTTTAAAAAGTTATACTTTTCGTTGTAATTTCTTTCAAGGTGTCATCCCTCCATAAAATTGGGTTAATCTTTGGAAGTAAAAGTGCAGTTAGTGGCGCATTCGTCTAGTGGCCTAGGACACCGCCCTCTCAAGGCGGAGATCACGGGTTCGAGTCCCGTATGCGCTACCATTCTTTCCAAAGCATTGGCTCATGCTTAAGAACTTGAGTTTTTACAAACAAATCCAAAGGCCTCTTTATTTTCTCGCTCGTTTAATGTTTTCTGTTATCTTAATAACAATTCTACGTTTCTTAAAAAAGGAGAACGTTTTTAATGATGAAATCAATAACTGTTGAGATTGATGGCGTAGGGCCTGTGTTTTTTAAGCGTAGCAGACGGGCTAAACATTTAAATATTTCTATAAGGCCGTTTAAGGGTGTTCGGGTAGCTGTTCCTTATAATTTATCCTTTAAAAGAGCTGAGAAGATTGTTTGCTCAAAAGTTCCTTGGATGCAGAAACACCTGAAGAAGATGGAACGGGTGGAGCAGGAGCACATCTCTTTTCTAAATAGCTCTGTCAATATCGATAGAGTCGAAGCAAAAAAAGTGCTTATCAAGAGGTTAAATGAATTAACAAAGAAGCACGGTTTTACCTATAACAAAGTGTTTATTCGGAATCAGAGAACTCGATTGGGCAGTTGTTCTTTTAAAAATAACATTAATCTAAATATGAAGCTGATACTGTTACCGGATGAACTAATTGATTACGTAATTTTGCATGAGCTTGTTCATCTAAAAATAAAGAATCACAGTAAAGATTTTTGGAAAGAGCTGGATAAGTTTGTTGGGGACGCGAAAGCCCTTAGGTCAAAAGTGAAAGAATATCAATTAGGATTAATTTAGAAATTATCTCTAGCCAAGAATAAAAAATGAGTATTTACGTATCCCTTCTTGTCATATCTTTACTGTTCGTTTAAGATTTAAAAATGAAGGTATTTATCACTATGACCTCGGATTTTGGTTTTGAAGATGGATGGGTCGGCGTTTGCAAGGGTGTCATCTTAAATATAGCGCCGAATGTTCAAATAATTGATATAAGTCATAATATTCCAAGTTTTAGCATCAAAAAAGCTTCTTTTATTTTGTCTTCCAGTCTTTCCTTTATGCCGTTGGGCATTCATTTGGCAATTGTAGACCCGGGGGTTGGGACTTTAAGACGACCCATTGTTTTGCAAGTTGAACGAGGTGACTATCTGGTTGGGCCCGATAACGGACTTTTAATTCCCGTCGCGGAAAAATTGGGAGGAATAACTAAGGCAATTGAAATTAAGAACGATGGACACATGAGTAAGTTTATCTGTTCTACTTTTCAGGCCAGAGATATATTTGCTCCGGTTGCTGGTTATTTAGCTAATGATGTAAAATTAGATGATATTGGGGTTGAAATACCAAAAGATAGTTTGGTTTCGGCCCTTTGGAAAGAGGCGGCTGTTTCAAAGAAAGGTAAAATTGAGTGTGAGGTTATAGATATAGATAAATTTGGAACGGTTCATTTAAATCTTTCCGGAGACAAGTTATCTAAAATGAATATACCTTACGGGAAGGATGCTGAGGTTTCATGGGAAAGGGGAAGTGTTAAATTGCCTTTTTGCCACACTTTTGGTGATGTTGTGGTTGGGGACCCCTTGGCACTTGTTGACTCAACTAACTACCTAAGCATAGCGGTTAATCAAGGAAATGCTGCCCGTTTTTTTAACTTAAAAGACGGAGATAAGGTAGCCATTAAAATTTTTTAAAGGAGTTGTTTATGAAGCCAGATATTCTTCATGAAGAAATTGGTCTTAAAGTTAAAGAAATAGACCGAGCCGATATCATTGTTGGTATTCCGAGTTACAACAACGAAAAAACAATTGAGAATGTCGTAAGAACTGTAGGTAAAGGTCTTTCAACTTATTATCCAAACCTTAAAGCGGTTATTGTTGATTCTGACGGTGGCTCTAAAGATAAGACATGTGAAATATTTTTAAAGACTCCGGTTCCGGATGGCATCGAGAAGATAGTTACTCAATACAAGGGGGTACCGGGGAAAGGAAGCGCTTTTAGAACCATTTTTGAAATAGGTGAAAGATTAGGGATAAAGATGTGCCTTGTATTGGATGCTGATTCGCGAAGCATTACTCCTGAGTGGATAAAAGCTTTAGCTAATCCTATTTACTTGCATAATTATGGTGTTGTAACCCCTTACTATTTAAGGGATAAACACGACGCTACTATAACCAATTCGCTTGTTTATCCGCTCACTCAAGCGCTTTACGGCTTAAGAATAAGACAACCAATTGGTGGTGATTTTGGGCTTACCGGTGGGTTGATTACTGTTCTTAATCACCAAAGGTTATGGGAATACGACACTGATGTTGCCAGGTTTGGAATAGATATCTGGTTAACTACGACAGCTATTACTGAGGGGTTTAGGGTTTGTCAAGCATCTCTTGGAGCTAAGGTTCACGATGCCAAAGATCCGGGCAGCGATCTCAGTCCAATGTTTAAACAAGTTGTTGGAACCCTTTTTAGTTTAATGAAGAAGTATAAAGTGAGGTGGAAGTTAGTAAAGGCAAGCAAAGAAGTTAGGATTATGGGGAAGTTTCACTTTGTTGAGCTTGAGGAAGTAAAAGTGGCTTTGCCGGAATTAATTGCGAAATTTAAACAAGGGAAAACTCAATACAGAAAAGTATGGAAAAATATACTTTCTAATAAGAACTACCGTGATGTAATTAAACTCGCCTACCTTGGTGTTGAAGATTTTAATTTTCCCGCTGATTTGTGGGCAAAGATAGTTTATGATTACGCTGTTGGATATTGTTTTGATGGAGACAAAGACGAGATATTGATGAGTTTAATTCCTCTCTACTATGGAAGGACGGCAGCCTTTGTTATTGAATCAAGAGCCGTTTCCGAAGAACTTGCGGATGCTGTTGTGGAAGGGGTAGCGGGTATTTTTGAGAGAATGAAACCGTATCTTTTAAGAAAATGGTCAAAAGCTGAAAGACAAGCTGACAAAGAGAGGCTTGGATGAGGCACAAAGCGGTCTTTTTTGATGTTGGTAATACCCTTTTATATCCACATCCCTCGGTTGAGGCGGTTTGTGTCGAGGTGGCGTCCAGATATGGATACTTGGCAGGTTTAAAAGAGTTTTCAAGAGCTCTATCTGTGGCAGATGGCTATTATCTACAAAGGTATGAAACAGACGATTCTTTTTGGATGGATGAAAACAAAGCGGTCTCAATGTGGGTGGATTTCTACGAGTTATTGCTTCGTGAAGTTGATATTGACGGTGATGCTCGGATGATAGCCCAGGCAATCTATGATGAATTTGGCAAGACGAAGAGATGGAAACTCTATCCGGATGTTATCACTACTTTTGAGAAGCTTAAATCAAAAGGAATTAAGCTTGGGATAATTTCGAACTGGGATGGAAGGTTGCCCGAGCTCTGTTTGGAACTGGGCCTTTCCAAATACATGGAATTTATAATTTCTTCGGCGCTTGTAGGAAGAGTTAAGCCTCAACCAGAGATTTTTAAACTCGGGCTCGAAAAGGTAGGAATTGAGCCGGCAAACGTTGTTCATGTTGGAGATCATTATTATGCCGATATCTTAGGTGCGAGAAATGCCGGTATTACACCGGTTCTTATCAGTCGCGAGAGCGATTTAAATATCGAAGACTCTAATTGTCTAGTAATCAAAAACTTATTTGAGTTAACTAAGAGCAATTTATTTTGACAGTTGCAGACAAATCTCACAGCGGTAATTTAAAACAGGGGAGATACTTAGGTGAAAAACATTAACTATCAAACCATCTACCATTAACCAAAGTTTTGCGCTCGTAGCTCAGTGGATAGAGCACAGGCCTCCGAAGCCTGATGTCGTGGGTTCAAATCCCGTCGAGCGCGCCAAACTAGTGTATAGCTGTAAACCTTAGATAACTTGGTAACAAACTATCGCTAGATAGCTGATGGCTTATGCTTGCCCGCCTCTGGCAGGGCAGATAGCGTATGGCTGATGGTTGTTAGAGACATAACGACATAGAAGCCAAGAAACTAAGGAATCAAAATGGTGACTTAGAAACCATGTAGCTACGTAACCAAGAAACTAAGAAACCAAATAACTACCGACTTTCCACTAAGAGACTACCGACTGATTGGTAAAAGGGAAGGTTAAAAAATAAAAGTTATAAATATTTACATTACATCATTGCTTGATATAGTGCTGCCGGTCTTATAAAAAAATGGAGTTATTTCGGTAAAATTTAAGTTATAATTATGTTAAGAGGTAAGGGGGCGTGGTTCATGGAAGCCCGGTTCTATGAAAAGAAGCCGAATAAGAAAGTTAAGTGTTTTCTTTGCCCACACGGATGTCTTATATCTCCTGGCAAGACGGGGACATGCTCCATTAGAAAGAATATTGACGGAACTCTTATTGCGTTAACTTACGAACGAATTTCCTCTTGTAGTCTTGATCCTATAGAAAAAAAGCCGCTTTATCACTTTCATCCTAAAACGGTGATTTTGTCTTTGGGTAGCATTGGATGTAATTTGGCGTGTCCCTTCTGTCAAAATTGGCAAATTGCCCAACCCCAGGAAGCTTTTCCCGGCGAGGATATGGAAAAGATTGTTTCCAGGGTGACAGACCCGTTAACTTCCAAACAAGCTGTTGATTTAGCTTTAACTCATCGTCAAAACGGTAATATAGGATTGGCTTATACATATAATGAGCCGTTTGTTTGGTATGAATATATTTATGAAACCGCTAAACTTGCTCATGAAAATGGATTAAAAAACGTTTTGGTAACGAACGGTTATGTTAATGAAAAACCTCTTAAAAAGCTGCTACCGTATATTGATGCCATGAATATTGATGTTAAAGGATTTTCTGATGAGGTTTACAAAAAACTGGGCGGAAGACTTGTGCCAGTGCTAAAAACAGTTGAAATTGCCAGCAAAGAATGTCATGTGGAGTTAACTAATTTAATTGTTCCTAAGCTTAATGATTCCAAAGAGGAAATTGAGAAGCTTGTCGAGTGGATAGCAACTAAAGTTGGTGAAGAAACTCCTTTGCATTTTAGCCGTTATTTTCCACATCTTAAATATACAGAGCCGCCTACACCTCTTAAGACTGTCAAGATGGCCGAGGAAATTGCACTTAAGAAGTTAAAATATGTTCATCTCGGGAACGTTTATTAGAGGAGGGTGTTTATTATGGATGACAGAATTCTTAAAGCTGAGATAGACAGCAAAATTGCTCTCAATGAAGTGGTCAAAAACAGGATAAATGTTGAAGTAAATGGGGGGAAAGTAAGGCTGTTTGGCGTAGTTAATGAGCTTGAGGAAAAATTAAGGGCTGAAGAGATAGCGGGTGAAATGCCCGGTGTGATTGATGTTGAAAACGATATATCTATTGAGACGGGCGGGTTTTTATCAGATGAGGAAATTAATAGAGAAATAAGTAAGATTTTAACGAAAGATTCTTATCTTAAAAATAAAGTTGGTGTTGAACGGGTTGCGAAGGGGGCAGTTTACCTTGGTGGCGAGGTTCCCTCGCTTGATTATAAAAATAGGGCGGAAAATTTAGTTAGCTCTGTTAGAGGAGTTAAGGAAGTAGTTAATCAAATTAAGTTTGAAGGGACGGAGGACCTGCCCGATGTGGAATTGACTAATCGGGTAGAAATGGCTCTTCATGAAGATAAAAGAGTGCATGCTAAATATATTGGGGCTTTGGCCAAAAAAGGTAAAGTTGTCCTTAGGGGCTGGGTTGAAACGCGGGGAGAAAAAGACCATATTGAAAAAGTGGTTCGGACGATTCCCGGCATAAAAAGAGTTGTGAACAAAATACAGGTGGCTGAACTTCCGGTTGGTACAGATGAAATTCTTGAGAGACAAATTTTAATTGTTCTCGAGAAAAGCAAGAAATTAAATCTTGTAGATGTCAGAGTTTCTGTGGTAAATAAGGTAGTTTATCTGGAGGGTAAAGTAGATACTCCGGAACAGCGGGATAAAGCGGGTAAAATTGTCTTTTCTATAAGTGGCGTGAAAGCTATTCACAACAACCTTATTGTGGCGACGCGAAAATAAGTTAAGAAGTTTTCTCTTCCCAGTGAATAATTAATCCCAAAAGGCCTCTTAAAGCAATGATACTTCCCAGCATGACAAGTTCATTCATTGTGCGCACGATAACAGATCTTATTATTTCGGCTGCCATTAAAAATTCTAACCCGAAAGCCAGGGTTCTTCTTAAATCCGGGATTGTTTTGGTCCTTTGGAAAATATTTATTGCGAGTTGTACGGCGGCTTTAATGGAACCATAGGTTACAACAAGTATTCCCAAAAACTCGAGAATGTGAACAATTAAGCGAATGGTATTTTAATTTCTACTTTTGTTCCTCCGGTTTTATTTATTATAAAGCTAATATTAATTTCTATATTAAACCATATTAAGCAAAAGTATAGAAGGATTGACGCAAACAACAAACTGGAGTTTAATGCCATTATATGTATCTTATTGTAAGTTCTACGGAGATAGAGATAGACCAATTAAGAAAGAGCAAAGAGCTTGAGAGAGATTTCAACTTTTTTACCACTAATGTTGGGATGGTGGAAAGTGCAATTTCGCTCGCAAGATTATTTGCAGAAAAAGAAGTGGGTGGCCTAATTTTATTTGGTGTCGGTGGAGCATATTCAAACACGGGTGTAGATATTCTCGACATATGCCTCGCCGAAAAGGAGTACTTTGGTGACCTTGGAGTTGCAATGGGCAACAAGGTGGAATATTTTACTGATGACGCCCTAAAGAACAAGCGCACCTTTAATTTAAAAAACAACTTGCTTGATAAAGTTGAGAATAAGTTAAATGTTCTTAAAATACCCCACAAAATTGGCAACTTCGTTACTGTAAATTCTTGCAGTGGAACACTTCAAAGAGGAAATTTCTTACGGGATAAATTTAGCGCTATTTGTGAAAACATGGAGGGCGCGGCTGTAGCCCGCGTTTGTGAACTTTACCGTGTGCCTATGATTGAGCTTCGATGCGTAAGCAATATGGTTGAAGATCGTGACAAGTCAAAGTGGAAATTAAATGAGGCGATAGATAAAGGCACAAGGGTTTTAAAAAAACTTTTACCTGAGGTGTTTTGATGAAACCCATCACAATTGGTTTTTCTACTTGTCCAAACGATACATTCATCTTTTACCCGCTAATGAAGAAAAAGGTAAATGATTGCGAGTTAAGTTTTGTTGAAACTCTTGCTGATGTTGAAACATTAAATAAAGCCGCTTTTAATTGCAAATTCGACGTTACCAAGCTTTCTTACCAGGCATTTGGTCACCTTGTAGATGATTATGTGTTGCTTAGAAGCGGAAGCGCTCTTGGTCGGGGCTGTGGGCCGCTGCTTGTTTCCCATCATTCTCTTGCGCCAGAAGAACTCATTGATAAAAAAATAGCTATACCTGGTAAGTACACAACCGCTGCTATGCTTTTTAAACTATATAGTAACCAGTGTAAAAATTTAGTAGAGATGAGTTTTGAGAAGATAATGCCCGCTATAAAAGAAGGAATTGTTGATGCCGGAGTCATAATCCACGAAGGTCGATTTACCTACAAAAAAGAGGGTTTAGTTAAGGTGGTTGACCTTGGTAACTGGTGGGAGAAAAAAACGGGGTTGCCCATCCCGCTTGGAGGAATTTTTGCCAAAAGGAGCTTGGGAAAAGAAACTATCGGAAGAATTGATTCCTGTATTAAAAAAAGCGTTGAATATGCATTTCTACATCGAGAAGAATCAATGGAGTATATAAAAGAGTATGCGCGGGAGCTTGAAGATGATGTTATCAAGCAACACATAGAGCTTTATGTAAACCGGTTTAGTGTAGACCTTGGGGAAGAAGGAGTCAGAGCTATCAAATATCTGCTAAAAATGGGCTATGAAAAAAATATATTTAAAACTTACCGCGAGGATTTTATTGTTTAAGACAATTCTGATCGTTCTTTGTTGAAAGTAAAAGTTTTTTATTCTTCGCAGAAGTCCAAGTTTGAATTTTTAACTTAAAAGCATTGGCTAAGTGAGCATGGACCTGCAATTAATTAAAGGTTTCCAAAATTTCATATCGGGTGTTCCTTTGGGCCGGGACAAAACCCGCTTTTTTAATCATGTTAATTATCTGGTCCTTTGACATCTTGTAACAGACGCCTGTCGAGGCGACGACGTTTTCTTCTATCATTATGCTTCCCAAATCATTTGCCCCGAAGTGAAGGGCGATTTGCCCTATGTCTTTACCTTGGGTAACCCACGAGCCTTGCACGTGCTCAAAATTGTCCATAAATATTCTGGAAACGGCGAGCATTTTTAGATACTCGACTCCTGATGTTTTCTTTCCCCCTAATTCTGTGTGTCCGGGTTGAAATGTCCAGGGGATAAAAGCTCTAAAAACTCCTGTTTTGTCTTGCAGGGCTCTTAAGCGAGAAAGATGCAATATTCTATCCTCAATTGTTTCCAAGCTTCCCATCATCATGGTCGCTGTTGCTCGAAGACCAATACTGTGGGCTTCTTCCATGACATTAAGCCAAAGCTCGGCCCCAATTTTATTTGGGCTTATCTGATGTCTAATGTGGTCAACTAAAATCTCGGCACCTCCACCGGGTAAAGAATCAAGCCCCGCTTTTTTTAACTCTGAAAGAGTTTCTCTTAGTGAAAGTCCTGAGTTTTTAGAGATGTGAGCAATTTCCGGGGGGGAGAAGGAGTGGATGTGTATCTTGTAATTTGATTTTATAGCTGAAAGTAAATCTGTGTAATAGTCTATTTTTAAGTCGGGATTAAGCCCTCCTTGTAGCATAATTTGAGTTCCGCCTAACTCCAATGTCTCATCTATCTTTGAAAATATTTCATCTTTGTCGAGAACGTAGGCGTCCGGGTCGGTTTTTTCTCTATAGAAGGCGCAGAACTTACATTTACTCTCGCATATGTTGGTGTAGTTTATATTTCTATCGATGACAAATGTGACAATGTCTTCGGGGTGAAATTTTTTGCGCAATTCGTTTGCAGTTTCTCCCAATTGAGTTAGCTCACCTTCTTTTAGTAAGGTAAGTGCCTCATCTTCTGTAATTCTTTTCCCAGAAAGAGATTTTTTCAAAATATTCTCTGTTGTTTTCAATTTATACCTCCGCGAATTTGAGTTCCGGCACCTTCTTTAAAAATCCGTGCTCTTTTGCTTTGTTAAGGAAATATTTAAGCCCTGCTTGATAATTCTCATCGAAAGTAAAGTTTAGTGAAAGGAAATAATCCTTCAAAAAGTCAGCGGTAAATATCTCCCATTTCGAGGCGGCCAAGGATATTTCGTCGACGTTTCTTAAACTATACTCCATGGATTTTCGAAGGGTGCCATAGACTTCTTTTAAAAGATGGGGATTCTCTTTAGCGAACTCTTTTCTTGCGCACCAAACTGCATAGACCATTTTTTGGCCAGTTAGGTTTTTCCACTCTTGGCCAAGGTCGAAAACGAAAAAATCTTGAGGATTATATAAAGCTCGTAAAGCATCATCGCCAATTAAGAGCGCAGCATCTGCCTCATGTAACATTTGAGGGAGATCAGATGGGCATGTAAAATATTTTGGATTAATCTTGTATTTTTCCTTAAGGATTATTTGCACCAGTACCTGTGATGTAGCCGAGGTATTGGTTAAAGCTATCTTCTTTCCGTTTAATTCATTTGGCGGGACTTTACTTATTAAAAGGATGCTTTTAACTTCGTCATCTGAGCTTACGGTGAGATTGGGTAATAAGTAAAGTTCATCGTTGTGGCGTGCATATTCCATAGCCGATATTGGGCTCACATCCAATTTACCATTTATTAACATGCGATTAAGTTCAGTAGGAGTTCCTTTTATGAGCTCCATTCCCAACAGACAGTTGCTGGTAACCAATCCATAGTAAAGCGGAAAACAGTTTAAGAATTGAATATGTCCTACTTTTGGCCTCAATTTTTACACCTCAATTAGTCGATAGTCCGTAGTCAATAGTCGGGAGCTTGCTCGTTTATTTTCAATTTACGTTTAGTATTTTACTCTTATCCTATATCCTTAATTTGACTTTTGACTAGCAAAGCAGTTGATTTCTGACTGTTTTTAGCTATACGCTATAAGCCATTTGCCATCAGCTATCTGCCATAAGCTCCGCCAGCGGCGGACAAACATCAGCTATTTATTCATACATTTTTACAATATTATAAAGCGTATCCCTTTCAACGGGCACTCTTCCCATCTCTTTTATCATTTCTATTAATTCGTTTTTCTCGATAAACTTATCAGTCTGTGCTCCCGCAGCGTGTGTAATTTTTTCTTCGGTTACAGTCCCATCGATGTCATCAGCGCCAAAGTCTAAAGATAGTTGAGCTACCTTAGGCCCCATCATTATCCAATATGCTTTTATGTGATCGAAATTGTCAAGCATTAACCTGGATATGGCGATCATCTTAAGGTTTTCTACAGCTGTTGGTTTTTTTAGATGGGAGAGCTCGGTGTTCTGGGGGTGAAATGGAAGTGGAATAAAAGCCAGAAACCCGGCTGTTTCATCCTGAAGTTCTCTAATTTTTATCAGATGGTCTACTCTGTCTTCGAGTGTTTCAATATGACCATAGAGCATGGTGGCGTTGGACTTTAAACCGAGTTTGTGAGCGGCGCGAACTACATTTAACCATTCGTTGGCGGTGGCTTTTTTCGGGCATATCTGTTTTCTTATTATGGGATTAAAAATTTCAGCTCCGCCTCCGGGCAAGGAATTGACACCAGCTTCTTTTAAAATTTTAAAAATTTCTTCAACGCTTAACCCTGATATTTTTGAGAAGTAATCGATTTCAACTGCGGTAAATGCTTTGACATGAATATTTGGGAACTCTTTTTTTAAAGCTTTTATAACATTCACATAATAATCAAAAGGTTTGTCCGGGTGCAGCCCGCTTACGATGTGAAGTTCTGTTATATCCTTTGGCGCACGTAAGGCAGCATTTATTACTTCTTCAATCGACATTGTATAGGCACTGGGGTCGCTTTTATTGCAGCTGAAAGCGCAGAATTTACACCGAGATACACAGATATTTGTGAGGTTGATGTGTTGATTTACGTTAAAGTAAGCTCTGTTGTTTGTTTTTCTCTCTTTTACATATTTTGCAAGTCTTCCTAAAAATAAAATATCATCGCGGTTAATAAGGTTTATTCCATCTTCTCTTGTAAGCCGTTTGTTATTTAATATTTTTTCTTGAATGTCAGCTAAATTAAATTTTTTGGTCGCAACTTTCATCTTTCCTCCATTGCTAAACTTATTTAACAGGTGCTATTATATCACAGAGTATTTAATTTCTAATTAATTTGAGGTGAGTTATTTGGCGTTTAAAGACTTGAGAGAATTTGTAGAATTTCTCGAAAAAAAAGGCGAATTAAAGAGAGTAAAGACGAAGGTAGACCCAGTCTTAGAAATAACTGAAATAACCGATAGGGTATCGAAAAAAAATGGCCCCGCGCTTTTGTTTGAAAACGTCAAAGGTTCCGATTTTCCCGTTCTTATCAACACATTTGGTTCTTTTGACCGTATGAGCTGGTCTTTAGGGGTAGAGAATCTTGATGAAATTGCCAATCGGATAAGAAAAATAATGTCCACTAATCTCCCCGGAAATTTAATTGAGAAATTGGGCGCACTTATAAAACTTAAAGATTTTACAAACTATATGCCAAAACTTGTTAAAAAAGCACCTTGCCAAGAAGTAGTTTTAACTGAGAATTTTAGCTTAGAGGACTTTCCCATTCTCAAATGTTGGCCTGGTGATGCCGGAAAATTTATCACTCTCCCGTTGGTTATAACGAAGGATCCGGTAACAGGCCAGCAAAATATGGGCATGTATCGGATGCAGATTTTTGATGGAAAGACAACCGGAATGCATTGGCACATTCATCATGATGGCGCGGAAAATTATCGCAAAGCTATTGAGGCCAAGGATAAGTTTGAAGTTGCAGTTGCTCTGGGGGCGGATCCGGCAACTATTTATTCAGCCACTGCTCCGCTTCCCAAAGGGATTGACGAGCTGATATTTTCCGGGTTTCTCCGGGAGGAACCGGTGGATATCGTTAAGTGTAAAACCGTAGATTTAAAGGTCCCGGCTCGTGCGGAAATTATTTTGGAAGGGTATGTAGATTTAAATGAGCTTCGCAGAGAAGGTCCCTTTGGAGACCATACCGGTTATTATTCTCTTGCTGACGAATATCCCATTTTTCATATTCAATCTATTACTCACAGGAAAAATCCAATTTATCCCGCAACTATAGTAGGTAGGCCTCCAATGGAAGATTGTTATTTTGGCAAAGCCACGGAACGAATATTTCTTCCCTTAATTCAGTTAATGTATCCTGAAATAATTGAGATTAATTTGCCGTTTGAAGGGGTTTTTCATAATTGCGTGATTGTCTCAATCAACAAAAGTTATCCCTTGCACGCTAATAAAATCATGAATGCTATATGGGGTATGGGCCAAATGATGTTTTCGAAAATGATTGTGGTGGTAGATAAAAATGTGAATGTCCATGATTGCTCTGAAGTTGCCTGGAAGATATTCAATAATGTTGATCCTGAGAGAGACATAGCTTTTACCAGAGGGCCTTTAGATGTATTGGACCACTCTTCAAATAGTTCGTGTTATGGGTCAAAGATTGGTATTGATGCCACAAAGAAATGGAAGGAAGAAGGATATCCCAGAGAGTGGCCGGACGATATCAAAATGGATGATGAAACAAAACGGTTAGTTGATGATAGGTGGTTAAACTACAGCATTGAATAAGATTGCTATCATATTTAAGATGATAAAATTTGAACACTCAATTTTTGCTCTTCCGTTTGCTTATATGGGAGCGATTTTGGCAGCCGAAGGACTTCCCACTTTTTGGCAGGTTTTTTGGATAACGGTGGCTATGGTGGGGGCAAGAAGTCTTGCTATGAGTTTAAACCGGTTAATTGACAAAGAGATAGACAAAAAGAATCCGCGTACCAAAAACAGGGCTTTACCAAAGAAGTTGCTGTCAGAAAAAGATGTTTTAATCTTTAGTTTAATTTCACTGGTCGTTTTTCTTCTCGCTGTTTATAGTTTAGCTCCACTTTGTCGTTGGCTTTGGCCTTTTATTGTATTGCCTTTTGTAGTTTATCCTTATACTAAGAGATTCACTTGGTATTGTCATCTTTTTCTGGGCATGTGTTTAGGGCTTGCACCAATTGGAGCGTGGATTGCAATAAAAAATTCTGTTTCTTTAGTCTCTATTTTACTAGGGGTTGCCGTTTGTTTGTGGGTGGCGGGTTTTGATATTATTTATGCTTGTCAGGATATTCAAATTGATAAGGAACAAAATCTTTATTCAATTCCAGCGAAATTTGGGATAGAAAAAGCTCTCCGAACTGCGGGAATTTTTCATCTATTTTCTGTTGGGATATTTCTTTTAGTTGGGATTCTGGCAAACCTTGGTTTAATTTACTTTTTTGGTTTGGGGGTTGTCTCTTTTCTTCTTTTATATGAGAACAGACTGGTATCGCCAGACGACCTTTCCAAACTTAACGCTGCTTTTTTTACAATGAATGGAGTGATAAGTACCGTTATGTTTGTCTTTACTTTTCTGGATTTTATGGTTAAAGGGGTGGCGATTTGAAGTTTATTGTTGGAGTAACCGGAGCAAGTGGAGCTGTCTATGCTGAGCGTCTTTTAAGAGAGCTTTTATTAGGCAACCACGAAGTGAAGCTTCTTATTACGGATACGGCAAAAGATATTATGGCGTATGAGCTTGATTTTAAGTTAAAAGAAAAACAAAATGAGGCGCAGAAACAATTAAGAGAGTGGATGGGGCTTGATTTTGCAGATGAGCGTCTTGAATATATTGAGATTTCTGATTTAAACTCGTCTATCTGCAGCGGTTCTTACAAAGTTGACGGTATGATTATTATTCCTTGCTCTATGGCAACTTTAGCGGCGGTTAAATCCGGTATGTCATCAAACCTTTTAGAGAGAGCGGCAGATGTGACTTTAAAAGAGAGACGCCCCTTGATTGTTGTGCCAAGGGAGACTCCACTAAATGAAATTCATTTAAAAAATATGCTTTCTCTGCATAGAGCGGGTGCTTTTATTGTTCCAGCCGTGCCGGGTTTTTACCATCGGCCGGAAAGTATTGATGACTTGGTCTGTTTTGTAGTTGGCCGAGTTTTTGATGTGCTTGGCTTAGAACACAATCTTTATAGGCGATGGAATACTTAAGGAGTTCGCGTGAAACGAGAATTTACTCCAAAAGTTAAACTGAGACGGGCATTGTAATTTACAGGCGGCATTATAAATGGAAGTTTTTTAGTGTTCTGGAGGAATTATCATTTCTCAAAAGTTTGTTCCTAAAAGATTTTGTTCTTTGTTTATCAGGCTCCCTTCCAATTTTGTTCTAAATTATAGATAATTTACTTGTTATCTAATTTTACAAAATATAGTACTCTGAATTTTTTCTGGAGTTGGTCCTCATAACAACTAAAAATATATTTGAAAAGTTTAAGGATACTGTTTTAAAGTATAATATGCTTGAATTTGGCGATAAGGTCCTGGTTGCTGTATCTGGAGGGCAGGATTCAGTTGCTTCAATTTATTTATTGCTCCAAATTAGAAATTTCTTTAATTTGGATTTGCATGTTTTTCATTTAGACCACATGCTTCGAGGAGATATTTCAAAGGAAGACGCGCAATTTGTTAAGGCGCTTGCTGAAAAAGAAGGTTTGCCCTCGACGATTTTATCTTTTGATGTGCCGTTGTATGCTGCTGAAAAAAATCTTTCTGTTGAAGAAGGGGCGCGAGAGGCTCGCTATATGCTTTTTAAAAAAGTAGCCAATGAAATAGGCGCGAATAAGGTAGCATTAGGCCATACAGTTGATGACCAGGTGGAAACCTTTTTGATGTGTCTTTTAAGAGGAAGCGGGCTTAAAGGGCTAAGGGCCATTCCTCCCGTGAGAGACATCTTTATTCGTCCTTTAATTGAAATTTCAAGGAGAGAAACGGAAGAATATTGTAGAGCTCAGGGAATTGAATTCAAGGTGGATGCTTCAAATTTTGAGTTCACATATCTTCGCAATAAGATTCGTCACAACTTAATTCCTTATTTGGAAGAATACAATCCAAATCTTAAAGAAACGATTTTGCGGACTATTGAGGTTGTTGGTGATGATGAGCGATTCTTGGACGAAATTGCTTCAAAGGAATTTAATCGCGTATCTGTAATTAAAGAGGGCTTAATTAAATTTTCACTTGATGATTTAAAGGCGCTTTCTGTGGCGATAAGGCGCAGAGTATTACGTATGGGAATAGAGATTTTAAAAGGGGACCTTAAGGGAGTTGAGTTTAAACACATAAAAGATTTATTATTAGATGCAGAGAAAATGTCCAAACTTAGGCGCGATATTCCGGGGCAAATAGCCATTATTAAAGAGTATAATAATATCATTTTAATAAGACGAGATTTGCTTGAAAAAAGAGGACATTTTGAGGTTATTCTCAGCGGGCCGGGAAAAATTGAGATACCTGAGTTAAATATTGAGTTTGAAGTATGTATAACGGAAGTAAAGGGAGATTTATCTTCAGAAAAAGGTATTTTAAAAGATAAATTTTGTTTGACGAAAGGTGAAGCGAACTTAGTTGCAAATTTGGATGCTGATAAAGTACACTTTCCTATTCAGGTTCGCAATCATTTACCCGGGGATAAATTTTTTCCGCTTGGTCTGAAAGGTGAAAAGAAGTTGCAGGATTATTTTGTGGACGTAAAGTTGCCTGAGCGGTTGAGAGATAAGGTTCCCATAATTTTGTCTGAAGGTGAGATAATTTGGGTTGTTGGACATAGAATTGACGATAGATTTAAAGTAACCAAGGAAACGCAGCGAATTCTTAATATTAAATCTCAGTTTAAAGATAATAATAATTTTTAGGAGGAGCAATGGACGAGGACTTGGAACGGATTTTAATTGGTGAAAAAGAGATAAAGAAGCGCGTAAAAGAGTTAGGGGAAAGTATTTCTAAAGATTATCAAGGCAAAGAACTGGTGCTTGTTGGGATATTGCGAGGAGCGATAATTTTTTTAGCTGATTTAGCTCGTGAGATTAATGTGCCAATGAAGGTCGATTTTATGGCTGTTTCAAGTTATGGTTCTTCTACTAAGACATCGGGGGTTGTCAGGATTTTAAAGGATTTGGATGATGATATTCGAGGGAAAGATGTTCTCATTGTTGAGGATATTGTTGATACGGGGCTTACTCTTAAATATCTTCTTAAAAATTTAAAATCTCGAAAACCAGCGAGTTTGAAAGTTTGCTCTCTCTTAAAAAAAGAGAACAAACAGCAAATATCTTTAGATATAGATTATTGTGGGTTTAAAGTTCCAGATAATTTTATTGTAGGGTATGGTTTAGACTGGGACGAGAAGTATCGAAACCTTTCTTGTATCTACGTACTTAAACCTGAGCTCTATAATGAGGATTAATTCCTTAAATTGTTCTCTACCTCAAATTGTGTTACGATTTAAAAGTGAAAAATTTTTATTTTAAGGGGGAAATAAGTTGAAAAAGATATTCAGGAACGCCGGTTTTTACTTCCTGATTATAATTCTTATACTGTTTTTAGCTCAGAATTTTTTGGGGAATCAGCCAGGGCCAAAAGAGTATACTCTCAATACTTTTCTTAAGAAATTGGACTCAGGAGAAGTAAGCAAAGTTCTGATTAAAAACAAGGATCATATAGTCGAAGGAGAATTGAAAAACGGCGAAAAATTCACGGTTACTTATGAAGAAAATTACAATATAACCGAAAAATTAATTGACAAAGATGTAAGCACTAAAGTTGACCCACAAAAAGAATCGATGTGGATTATTGCTCTCATAAATTTGCTTCCCTTTGTGTTAATCATCGGAATTTGGTTGCTTATGATGAATCAAATGCAGGGGGGTGGAAATCGAGTAATGTCCTTTGGTAAGAGTAGGGCTAAGAGGTTAAACCCTAACCAGCCCAAAGTTACCTTCAAAGATATTGCTGGTGTTGACGAGGCGGTGGAAGAGCTCAAGGAAATTGAAGAATATCTTGCTAACCCATCTAAATTTCAAGCGATGGGGGCCAAGGTACCCAAAGGTGTTCTTCTTTATGGTCCTCCAGGTACAGGGAAAACGCTTTTAGCACGAGCTGTTGCCGGTGAAGCGAATGTGCCATTCTTTTCAATTAGCGGCTCCGATTTTGTTGAAATGTTTGTTGGAGTTGGTGCCTCAAGAGTAAGAGATCTTTTTGAGCAAGCTAAAATAAATGCTCCCTCTATTATTTTTATGGATGAGATAGATGCCGTGGGGCGTCATCGAGGAGCTGGTTTGGGCGGAGGACATGATGAAAGAGAACAGACTCTCAATCAGTTGCTGGTTGAGATGGATGGGTTTGATGTAAAAGATAACGTAATTCTTATTGCGGCAACTAACCGTCCCGATATTCTTGACCCTGCTCTTTTAAGGCCCGGGCGATTTGATCGTCAAATTGTTGTGGATAGGCCCGATTTGAGAGGTCGTGAGGGAATTCTTAAAATTCATGTAAAAGGTAAGCCATTGACAAAGGATATCAGCTTAGATGTTCTTGCAAGACGGACGCCCGGATTCACCGGCGCTGATTTAGCTAACATGGTTAATGAAGCCGCGTTACTTACAGCTCGCCATAATAAGAAGAAAATTGATATGATTGAGCTTGAAGAAGCAATTGATAGGGTTATCGCTGGTCCTGAAAGAAAAACTAGGTTGATTAGCGATAAAGAGAAAGAGATTATAGCTTACCATGAAGCTGGGCATGCGTTGGTGGCTCACACTTTACCCAATACGGATCCTGTTCATAAAATATCCATAATTTCACGAGGTATGGCGTTGGGTTATACCTTAACCTTGCCTACAGAAGATAAATATTTGGTAAGCAGGTCTGAATTGTTAGATGAGTTGGCTATGTTACTGGGTGGTCGGGTTGCCGAGGAAATGTTGTTTGGGGATATTACCACAGGGGCCCAGAATGACTTGGAAAGAACAACTAAAATAGCTCGCAAAATGGTTTGTGAATATGGGATGAGTGATAAGATTGGACCATTGACTTTAGGTCAAAAACAAGAGCAAGTATTTTTGGGGCGCGACTTTGCTTCTCATACTGATTATAGTGGTGAAACAGCATATGAAATTGACAAAGAAATAAGACGCATAGTTGATGAGGCATATGAAAAAGCTAGAGAGATACTCACAAAGCACAGGAAAAAACTGGACAAAATAGCTCGGGCTTTAGTTAATAAAGAAACTCTTGAAAAAAATGAATTAAAAGACTTACTGGAAGGCAAGAAACGCAAAAGGGTTTCTTCAAAAATCAAAAAGAGTGTTAAAAAGGAAGATAAAAAGAACAAAAAACCAGAAACACTTAAGAAAAAGAGAATTATTGATATTCCTGGAAAAATCAGGCCTGTGGAAAGTTGAGACTGTTCTTTACTTACACAAAAGGCCACCCGTTAAAAACGGGTGGCCTTTTGTTATTTGGGGCGAATAAGCTATTATATTTGTCATACTAATTTTAATTTGATGCCTACGGAGGTGGATTGTTTGGATAAGGATAAAATTGAGCAAGGGGTACGTCTTATCTTGGAAGGAATTGGTGAAAATTTAAGCAGGGAAGGATTGAAAGAGACGCCTGCCCGAGTTAGTCGGATGTGTGAGGAAATTTTTTGTGGTATAAATAAAGATCCTTCAAAGGTAATTCAAATAATGTTTTCAGAAAATCACAACGAGATGGTCTTAGTTAAGGATATTCCCTTATATTCAATTTGTGAACATCATTTGATGCCCTTTATTGGCAGGGCTCATGTTGCGTATATTCCAGGAGTAAAAGGAAAAATAACTGGAATTAGCAAATTGGCTAGGGTTGTTGATGTAGTAGCGAAACGTCCTCAGGTCCAAGAGAGATTGACAACAGTTGTTGCTGATACTCTAGTAAGGATGTTAAATCCTTTAGGGGTTTTTGTTGTTGTAGAAGCCGAACATCTTTGTATGAGTATGAGGGGGGTTCAAAAACCAGGGGCATTAACCATAACATCTGCAGTAAGAGGGATTTTTCTAACAAATGATGCTTCTCGCCAAGAAGCTTTATCGTTAATTCACGCTAGGAGGGATTAAATTGTCTTGCAACGCGAGAGTTTTAATCTTAAAAGAATCCGGGGAGATAAAAAAAGCTTTTGAAAAGATAGGCGTAGATCCCATGGGCATAAAGATTATGGTTTCAAAAGCAATCTTTAGGATTATTAAACTTGAGGGATTAAATGCATGTCAGGCCAATATATTAAAGCAGGAAATGTTAGTTTGTGGTGGCGAAGTAGCCATCTCTAAAACAGTCTATAGTTTAACGAAAGAACATTCGGATGTTATTTTAATAGGAACAATTACACAGTTTGATAAGCTTTGTAAAAAATTAACCAATCAGCCCTTCAATCTGAAGAAAATCTCAAAAGAGATTGATGAGGTTCTTAGAAATTTTGATACAAAGCCGCAAATTATCAAAGCTGGCAAATCTAAACTGGATTTAAACGAACGCACTCACCTTATGGGCATTTTAAATATTACACCTGACTCTTTTTCCGATGGAGGCAGTTATTTTAAAACCGAAACAGCCGTTTCTCGTGGTATTGCAATGGTTGAAGAAGGGGCCGATATTATTGATGTCGGGGGCGAGTCAACTCGTCCGGGAGTAGAATCAGTTAGTTTAGAAGAAGAGTTAAAAAGGGTAATACCGGTTATAGAAAGATTGGCTTGTGAAATCAATTGTCCAATATCAATTGACACCTATAAATCCGAGGTAGCTAAAAAGGCGTTAGAAGCCGGAGCGACAATTGTAAATGATATAAGCGGATTTCAAATGGATAAAAATATGCCAAAGCTTGTTGCTAAAACGGGTGTTCCTATAATTATTATGCATATGCAAGGGACTCCGGAGATGATGCAGAAAAATCCCCACTATGAGTGCGTAATGAGGGAGATAATTTCTTTCTTAAGAGAAAAAGCCGAAGTTGCTTTAAAAGCAGGTGTCCAAAAAGACAAAATTATCATTGATCCGGGGATTGGTTTTGGTAAGACCAGAGAGCACAATCTTGAGATTATGAGAAAACTCCCGGAGTTAAAAAACTTAGGCTATCCAATTTTAATAGGCACTTCTCGAAAATCTTTTATTGGGACAACACTTAATTTGCCCGTTGAAGATAGATTGGAAGGAACGGCTGCGACCGTTGCATATTCTATCGTTCAAGGGGCCAATATCATTCGGGTTCACGATGTGAAAGAAATGGTTCGCGTTGCTAAGATGACCGATGCGATGGTTAGAGGATAATTTAGCCGTCAGCCTCCAGCTCTCAGCTTTCAGCAAAACTAAAAATAGAGCAGAATGTTGGAGTATGGGAAAAACTATCCAACCAATAATCCGGCAAACCAAACTTTCTAACCACAAATCCATTCTCTGAATTTCAAGTCTTGCACTTTATCCTGGTGGCTGTAAGCTGGTGACTGGTAGCTAATAACAGGGGGTGTTTAATGGCGAAAGTTTATATTGGGCTTGGTTCAAATATCGGTGACCGGGAAGCTTATTTGCGGGCCGCAATAAGGTTGTTAAAAAAGCACAAAGATATTGAAGTTAAGAAAGTATCTTCTATATACGAAACGGAACCTGAAAACTATACTGAGCAGAGAAAATTTTACAATCTTGTTTTAGAACTTAAGACTTCGCTTCCCCCTGATGAGCTGCTTAAAATTTGTAATTTCATTGAAAGTTTACTTAAAAGAAAACGGGAGATTAAGTGGGGTCCAAGGACTATAGATTTAGATATCTTATTATATGATGAACTTGAAATTAATGAAGAAAATTTAAAAATTCCTCATTCTCTAATGTGCGAGCGTAGTTTTGTGTTAGTTCCGCTTTTAGAAATTGCTTCTGATTTAAAACTTTCTTCAGGAGTACCCATAAAGGAATTTTTGGATAAACTTCCTCCTTTTAAAATTAAGCTAATTGGAAGAGTGGAGGAATAAGTGATATAATTTTTCAACATTATGAAATTTTAATAGTTAATGCTTTAAAACCGCTTGGATCCAATGTGACCGGGACGGAAGATGGCAGTAAATTTAAATCTTCTGCGGGTTAGAAGATTTTTTTATTTTTTGGGGGTAAAAAGTGAAAAAAAAGGTTTCTATCATTGGCGCTGGAGTTGTCGGAACGACCGTCGGATATATTTTAAATACAAAGGGTTATGAGGTAGTGGCCATTGCTGGCAAAAGCCAAGCTTCTCTTGTTAGAGCTCGCTCATATATTAAAGGGTTGATTACTACCAATATTGTTAAGGCCGCAAGCTTAGGAGATGTAATTTTTATTACCACTCAGGATGACCAGATTGAAAACGTTTGTAAGGAAATTGCTCACAAAAATGGTTTTAAGACAGGTGATATGGTTTTGCATATGAGTGGGGCGCTTTCAATAAAAGTGCTCAAAAGCGCGGATGAGGCAGGAGCGTGTATAGCAAGTATTCATCCGATACAATCTTTTGCTGACATCGATTTGGCAATAAAACAATTGCCCGGAACTTATTTTGGAGTTACGGCCGGTGATGAGATTTGGCCCTTTGCTTTTGAATTAGTAAAAGACCTTGGCGGTGAGCCAATTTTAGTAAAAGATGAGGATAAGTCCTTATATCATGCCGCTGCTTGCGTGACTTCAAACTATCTGGTGGCACTTTTACATTTTGCTCAGGAAATCTATTCGAGCATCGGAATATCGCAGGAAGTTTCTATTAAGGCCATTTGGCCTCTTGTTGAAGGGACGCTTAAAAATATAAAACAGAAGGGTACTTCTCAGGCGCTGACCGGGCCAATTGCTCGCGGAGATTTAGGTACTATTGAAAAACATTTATCTTCTATAAAATTGAAGTTGCCTGAGGTTTTAAGTCTTTATGAGAAATTAGGTAATTATACGGTTGATGTGGCGCTTAAAAAGGGAAGCATAGATGAGAAACAAGCAGACAAAGTTAAACAACTTTTAGATAAGGAGTAGAAGATGAGAGAAAAAATTACCGTTACCAAACTTGTAGAAATAAAACAAAGGGGCGAAAAAATTACCATGCTAACTGCCTACGATTATTTGACCGCGAAACTTTTAGATGAAATGGGTGTGGATTTAATTTTAGTCGGCGATTCTTTGGGAATGGTTGTTCTTGGATACGAAAACACCTTGGCTGTTACCATGGATGACATGATTCATCATACTAAGGCGGTTGCAAGGGGCGTTAAATCGAGCATGGTCGTTGGCGATATGCCTTTTATGTCATACCAAATAAATGCAGACAAAGCTCTTAAAAACGCCGGGAGATTTTTGCAAGAGGCTGGTGCTCAAGCGGTAAAACTTGAGGGCGGTGAAGAGGTGGCGGATAAGGTTGATAAAATTGTTAAGGCCGGAATTCCCGTGATGGGACACCTTGGGCTTACTCCTCAATCGGTACATCAGATGGGTGGTTTTAAGGTTCAGGGCAAAGAGGATAAACAAAAGAAAAAATTACTTAAAGATGCAAAAATTCTTGAGGAAGCAGGTGCTTTTTCAATTGTATTGGAGTGTGTTCCCAAAGAACTTGCGGCAGATATTACCAAAGCGGTTTCGATTCCTATTATTGGGATTGGGGCCGGATGTGAATGTGACGGGCAAGTTTTAGTTACTCAAGATATTTTGGGAATGTATGATAAATTTGTGCCGAAGTTTGTTAAACAGTACGCGAAATTAAACAGTGAGATGAAGAAAGCGGTATCCGACTACATCTCGGAAGTGAAAACGGGTAAATTCCCCTCCGAAGAGCATGAATTTCATTAGTAAAAGAAAGGGTAAAGGGGAAAAAGTCACCAGTTGTCAGCTACCAGGAAAAACAAACGATGTATGAATAAAAATCTGGCAAGTGGTAAAGAGTAAAAAACAAAAATAGTACAAAAGCATTTTTAATTTTATATTATAGTTTTTCATTC
>NZ_JAUSCH010000051.1 GCF_030651595.1 Candidatus Oleimmundimicrobium sp.
GTTGCCAGGGCTCTTGCTCTTAATCCTAAGCTTATAATCTGTGATGAGCCGGTTTCTGCTTTAGACGTATCAGTTCAATCTCAGATAATAAATCTTTTAGCCGAGCTTCAAAAAAAACTTGGCCTAACTTATCTTTTTATAGCTCACGACCTGGGGGTTGTAAAATATTTATGCGATAGGGTTGGTGTTATGTATTTGGGAAAAATTGTTGAACTTGCGGACAATAACGGGTTATACAGTAAGCCTCATCACCCTTACACACAATCATTGCTCTCGGCTGTACCTATTCCGGACCCAAAGAAAGAGAGGAAAAGAAAACGGATTATTTTAAAGGGAGATGTTCCCAGCCCCATTAATCTTCCTTCGGGTTGTAGATTTCATGCCCGTTGTCCTATTGCTCAAGACATTTGTTTACATACTGAGCCGGAGTTGAGAGAGGTTGCTAAAGATTGGTGGGTGGCATGTCATTTTGCAAAGGCAAATCCAATACCGGTTGATTAAAGGAAGCTGGCGACATAGCGACTTAGAAGCCACGTAGCCAAGGAACCAAGGAACTCCCGACTAATAAACTACCGACTCTTAGCTAAGTGCTTCGCGCCAAAATTATGCTAAAATAAATATGGACTAATCCTTTCTCTTTTTGTAGTATTTATTGAGTTAATTTTATATGTCGGAGTGGCCATGTCTCACGGCAGGCAGGTTTGCCTCCGATGCGGGCGGCGCGTTAGGTTGAGGGATGATTAGGAATTGAAAATCTATGTATTATATTTATATTTTAATTAGCAATTATGATAATAAGTTATACGTAGGTTTTACAAATGACCTCAAGAGAAGGTTAAAACAACACAACCGAGGGCAAGTGAATTCAACAAAGGGGCGGCGTCCGTTAAAACTTGTTTATAAAGAAGTTTGTGAAACCAAAAAAGCGGCTATTGAAAGAGAGAGGTATTTAAAATCCGGTTGTGGCCAAGAGTTTTTAAAGCAAATTTTAAACGGTAAAAATTAAATAAAAGTTTTTATATGTCGGAGTGGCGGAATTGGCAGACGCGCTAGGTTGAGGGCCTAGTGAACATTTAGTTCATGGGGGTTCAAATCCCCCCCCCGACACCATTCTTTAAAAGTTTATCTAAATCTTCAGCAAGCTACACACATAGTTAAAATTCTAGTTATTATTCTTTATTATTTATAACTTTTTGAGCATCTTTCTATGAAACATTAAGAGACAGAAGTCTCAATGTTTAATTTTTTACTAAACTTAAACTAAATCATAAAGTTTACTTTTTTACATATAGTTAGAAAAAAATTAAAGTCTAACTTGTTAAATGTCGATAAATTTAAAATAAATTATTGGATTTTATAAAATCTTAAGGAGAAATTTAGTGAAATACAATTTTTCAAAGGGAAAATTGTCTAAACTTTTAATAATAGTGGTTTTACTCCTTATCTGTATTGGTTTGGAGTATTATTTTCATTTTATTTTGAAAACAGAAATTGTTTACACCCATTTATTTTATGTTCCCATCGTTTTGGCCGCTATTTGGTGGGGCTTAAAGGGTGGGCTTTCCGTAAGTTTGTTTTTATCCTTCTTATACATAGGCTCTCACTTTCCCAAAGTCGAATTATCCATTTTGTTTAGGAGTTTCGCGTTTATTCTCGTGGGTTCCGTGATAGGCATAGTGAGCGATGGGCGCAAGCGAGCAGAGAAAGAGGTGCACAAGAAAAAGGAGATGGAAGCCATCTTTTGCTCTGCCGGCGGAGGAATAAGAGCCATTAATACGGATTATAAAATCATCGACCAAAACAAAGAGATGGATTCTCTTTGTGGTGTTAAAGCGGCAAAAGCAGTAGGGGAAAAGTGCAGTGAAATATTTCAAGGTCCTCATTGCGGCACGGATAAATGCACCCTTCGTCAAATTATGTCTGGTGTAGAGCGGATAGAGATAGAAATGGAGAGAACCACAAAGAAAGGAAAGACAGTATGGGTTAATCTTATGGCCACACCACTTAAAGATGAAGAAGGAAAAATTGTTGGTGTCATCGAGAGCTTTATAGAAATCACTGAGCGTAAAAGGGCAGAGGAGTTAAAATCTTCTATCCTTGGGTCCGTCCCTCATGCAGTTGTTGTATTGCGTGAACGCCAAATCACCTTTGCAAATGAAAGTGTTGAGACCATCTTTGGCTGGAAGCCGGAAGAATTAATTGGCCAGAGTACAAGGGTGCTGTATAGGTCTGAAGAAGGATTTAAGGAAATTGGTAAGCATTTTTATCCCAGACTTAAAAAACAGCGAACCTATGGTGAAGAGTTTCCTTGTCGACGCAAAGACGGTAAAGATATCATGTGCATGGTAACTGCTTCAACGATTGGAAAAACTCTAAAAGACAAAGGAATTGTGGTTGTTTATGAAGACATCACCGAGCGCAAGAAAGCAGAGGAGCGCATCAAGTACTTAAACAAGACATTGTCCACCGTAGGAAAGATTAATGTCTTAATGGTAAAAGAGGACGACCCTCAAAAGCTGTTAAAGAAAGTGTGTAAGATATTTGCCGGTTCCAGGGA
>NZ_JAUSCH010000052.1 GCF_030651595.1 Candidatus Oleimmundimicrobium sp.
GAGCGATGAAGGCGGTAGATGGCCAGCTTCTTCTTGTTGGCGAAGGGCCGTTGAAAAATGATTTAAAAAAACTTGCCACAGATTTAGGTATTGAGGATAGGGTGCATTTTGTAGGGAAAGTTGTTGATGATGATTTGCCTGCTTATTATCATGCTTGCGATGTTTTTACTCTCCCATCGGTTGCCAGAAGCGAAGCCTTTGGTTTGGTTCAGCTTGAGGCCCATGCTTGCGGGAAGCCGGTGGTAAGCACCAATTTAACAACCGGGGTTCCTTATGCTAACCTGGATGGGGTAACAGGCATTATTGTTCCTCCCTGCTCAACGGAGGCACTTTCCGGAGCTATAAACAAACTTTTAAATGATGAGAACTTGCGAAACAAATACGGCACTAACGGTAAAAGAAGAGTAAATGAGGAATTTACCAAGGAATTGATGGCAAAACGAGTCTTGGAAATTTATGAGGAACTGATGGTTTAGGGGATGTGGAAATTGCGAAAATTGTAAGGTTAGCGTGATATTTTTTGTTATTGTGAGGAGTCAGAGCGATTAAAACGAGATTGCCACGCCCCACAGAACGGGGGCTCGCAATGACAGATAGTTTGTCATTATGCCTGCCCGCCAGTAACTCTGTCTCAGGTAGGCGGGAGGAGCGTAAGCGACACCTTCCCGTCATTGCGAGGAGCGGTAGCGACGAAGCAATCTCTGTTTACTAGAAGTTCTGAGATTGCCACGCTTCGCTTGCAATAACGGTGAGAAAAAACAAGGGGATTTTCATTAGAGGGAGAGCTTATTTACCTGAACAAAAAGAGCAAACCAATTAAGGAGTGATTATTAGAGTGGCCAGGTTATCTAAGTCAAAATGGTTAATAATTTCAATAATAATTGACGCGGTTCTCATTAACTGTGCCATCATTCTTTCATTTTTACTGCGTTTTGGCGGCCGGCTCCCTGTTTTTAACTTTCAGGCATATACAAACTTGGCTCTCTTTATAACCTTAATCCAGTTAGGGGCTTTTTATGTATATGATCTTTATGACCCCGAAAAAGTTCAAAGCGGATGGGATGTTTTTTTCTCTGTTCTTAAGGCGGTTACCTTAAGCACCTTAATTATTATGTCTATCACTTTCTTCTTTAGATTTTTCTCCTTTCCCCGAACGATTTTTGCCATTTCGTGGGCCTTGATTATTTTAATAATCAGTGGTTGGCGTATGCTGGCCTTAAATGTTCTTAAAATAAAGTGGCCGACACAGCGGATATTGATTATCGGAACTGATGAAATTGCTTTGCAGCTTTTAAGGGAGCTAAAAGAACGTTCCCGATGGGGTTATGAAGTGGTGGGGCTGGTAGAAAAAGATGCTAAAAGAGTAGGGAGAAAAATTGAAGAGATTCCCATTGTTGGCGGAATTAGCGATATAGTTGAGCTGGTTAGAAAATATGATATTAGCAGGATTATCATTACCTCTCCGACTCACCATAGGAAGCTGCTTGATGAACTTGCAAAAGCGGAAGAGACCAGCGTAAAAGTTGAAGCAATTCCGGAGATTTACGAAATATTTATCGGAAAAGTTGATTATTCTTTAGTTAACGATATTCCCTTAATTAAGCTGACGAAGGATCCTGTGCCTTCATGGGTTTTTGGTTTAAAACGAATTATTGATATTCTGCTGGCGGTTTTTCTTGGAATTTTATCCATGCCTATAATGATTATTGCTTCTATTATTATAAAGATTACTTCGAAAGGGCCTGTTTTTTATAAACAAATTAGGGTGGGTGAAGAAGGAAGGCCTTTCGCTTTATATAAGTTCCGCACTATGGTAGTTGGGGCTGAAAAAGAAAGTGGGCCGGTTTTGGCGGTTAAAAATGATTCCAGAATAACTCTTGTAGGAAAGTTTTTAAGAAAAACCCGCGCAGATGAGCTGCCTCAGCTCTGGAATATCTTGAAAGGAAATATGAGTTTCGTTGGGCCCAGGCCTGAGCGCCCATACTTTGTGGAGAAGCATAAAAAAAGTATTCCCGGATATGAGGAACGATTTAAAATTAAACCCGGAATAACGGGTCTTGCGCAGGTAAGTGGCTCTTATCTGACAACGCCGGAAAATAAGTTGAAGTATGATTTAATCTACGTTTACCACCAATCAATTCTTTTGGACTTAAAAATCTTATTGCAAACTGTAAAAGTTGTTCTTACAGGAAAAGGGGCGAGATAAAAGAATAGCCACCAGCCCCCAGCTGTCAGCCTCCAGGAAAAACAAAAATGTGAGATTGGAGTATAGAGGACTGATAGCCAGAAGCGGAGAGCACGGAGCGTAGAGTATGGAGTATGGAGTATGGAGTATGGAGCCAAAAGCAGTCAAGGGTCAACCGCTTCGCTAGCCAAGAGTCAAAAAAGCTTATGGCAGATAGCGAATGAGTAATAATAAAGGGTGACGGGTAAAGATAAAGAACTTTTCTGTCATTGCGAGGGAGCGAAGCGACCGAAGCAATCTCAAAGCTACCAACTCCCGAACCCCGCTTGCCCGCCGCTGGCAGGGCTTATAGCTAATGGCAGATAGAAAGTTGAGAGGGTAAAGAGAAGTTAAGTGGTAATTGATGGAAATTAAATAGAAATTAGGCGGTAATTAAGTTGTAATTAAATGGAAATTGGGAAGAGATTATGTGGAGACTTCGAATAAGTAACTGTTAATTTCTACAAATCTCAATAAGTTTCTATAAATTACAATTAATTTCAATGAATCACCATAAATTACTATTAGTTCCAACGAAGCAATCTAGAGATTGCCACGCTTCGCAGGCAATAATAAGAAAAGGTGTTTTTAGATGAAAAAAACAAACAAACCAATAAATCAGCTTTCAGGGGTTTCCGTCTCTCTTAATACTTACATCTTAATAGCGGTGGCATTTATCGTTCCGGTTCTTGTTTGTCCTTGGACCTTTGATTTTTATAATCTGCCCAAAATAGTTTTTCTTCATATGACAACCTTGATTATGCTTTCAATTTGGTTTTATGAGGTAGTTCGGGATGGTTATTTTGTGTATCACCGCACATCTATGGATTTACCGCTTTTTTTACTGGCCTTGACGATTATTCTTAGCACAATATTTTCTGTTAACCCTTTAATTAGCATATTTGGCCAGTATAGAAGATTCGAGGGTTTGCCCGCGCTTTTAAATTACATAATCCTTTTTTACTTAGCATTTTATTTTTTTAGAGAAGAAAAACAAATTAAGTGGCTGGCAACGTCCTTTGTTGCCGCGTCCTTCCTTGCTTCCATTTACGGGATTGCCCAGTATTTTGGCCTTGAATTTCTTCATGTGGCTTCACAACCTTTTGGGATAAGAATTTTTTCCTCACTCGGTAATCCTGTTTTTTTGGCGGCCTTTTTGGCTATGAGCATCCCGATTACTATTGTTCTTTTTTCTTACGTCAAAGATAGTTTGCAGCGCTTTTTTTTGGCCACCTTCTTGCTGACTGAGTTAGCTTGCTTGTTTCTTACATATTCTCGCGGCGGTTGGCTGGGTTTTTTAGCGGGCGCGGTTTTTCTTATTGTTTTTATCGGCAAGCAATTTTTACAAAAACGTAAGGTATTTATCGTGCCTGTATGCTGTTTTTTAATGCTTATTTTAATAAGTACTTTTTTTCTCGGGTCTTTTAAAAAAGATACTTCTTCCTCTCAGCTTTCTCGAATTGCTTCAAGTTTTGCCTTAAAAGAAGGAACCGTGGGGACCAGGTTGAGCATCTGGGAAAGTACGGTAAGAATGATAGCTGACAGGCCTGTTCTTGGGTATGGGCCGGAACTTTTTCGCACAGTTTTTCCCTCATATCGTTCTCTTACATTTATAAGAATTGAAGGCGAAAAAGCGATGCCCGACAGAGCTCACAATGATTTTCTGCAAATTGCCGCGGGCACAGGGCTATTGGGCTTTGCTTTTTATCTATGGGTGTTGGTTGCCTTTTTTCTATCTGCTAAGATTTTGCTCAAAAAAGTCCGGGGCTCCAGCAGCTATCTTCTTTTTGTTGGGATTTTGGCGGCTTGTGTGGCTTATATTGTTCAAATTCAATTTGAACCCAGTATGGTTGGGGTTACGCCTCTCTTTTGGCTGTTGATGGGGAGCGCCATGACCGTGGGCAATTTTGCTGATTTTAGAACTTGGGAAACCGGAAAATATGAACTCCCGGCTAAATTTCGCACATTCATGGTAATTTTATTCGGCAGTTTTTTAATTGTTGTTTTAAGTCTCAACTTTTACTTTGGAACGCTTATTGTAGCCGATATTCACAATTACAGGGGGGCGAAACTGGGTGCTTCAGGAAGAATAAATGAGGCCGTTGGGGAACTTGAAAGGGCCGTTACCTTAAATCCTTATTATAATATTTACAGGTTTTATTTAAGTGGGGCTTATGTTCAAAAGGCAAAGATTACTAATAATCCGTTCTGGGCTGATAGGGCGATTTTAATTTATAACGAGGCCTTGGAATTTGATAATTTGGACGAGGATATCTATTTTAATTTAGGCAACACGCTCTCTTACTATGGTTTTAAGTGGCAAAAAGATGAAAAGTTGCTCTTAGCTGAAGCGGCATATAAAAAATCGATTGAAATAGATAAATATTTTTCCGCTGCCCATCAGCGACTGGGGACTCTTTATCGTATGGGTGGTTTATATGAAGATGCAATCTTAGAGTTAAATAAAGCGATATTTACAAATCCCGGTGATTTTTTATCCTATTATGAATTGGGTTTGGCGTATGAGAGTAAAGGAGATATTGAAAATGCAATTAAGGCGCATAAAAGGGCGCTTGAAATTAAACCAAATTTTAAGGAAGCTAAAATGAAACTTGAGTTACTTCTGGCGGGGCATTGAAGCTAATTTAGTTTTTAGGTTTTTTATGAAATTTATTTCGGAGAAAAAGAAGGAAATTGAATTTTTATCTTGAATAATACGTTACTTATAATTTAATAGTAAGTAAGTGAAATATTTAGCAAAATTTTCTTGCATTTCAAGAAGATTTTTGGCTATATTGATAACAATAGGTTTTATATCTTTAACGATGTTTTTATTGATTTAAGTAAATTGTGATTAAACAGGGGATTTTAAAACCCCTAATTATAAATTCATTAAAAATCATACTGTAAGGAGGTGTGAGATTGAAAAAGATTTCATATAGTGGTGTCTTATTCATTTCTTTATTGTTATTTACGGTTTTTATTTTTTGTGGAACAGCATTTGCTGAAACGTCGTCATATTATGGTGGGATAACTCCTTCCCAGGGGTGTATGGTCTGCCATAGTGATAAAGATTTAGAGGCAAACGGCAGAAGTCTTTACATAGACGAGGCAGCTTATAAGAACTCTGTTCACGGGAATGTTCTTTGTTCTGAGTGTCATTTAGGATTTACAATTTCCTTACCTCATCCGGAAGCTAAAGGTGAACCGTTAAGAGTTGCCGCGTTGGCTTGCAAGGATTGCCATAAAGATGTGTACAACGAATATAAAAATAGTACACACGGTAAGGCTGCCCTTATGGGTAGAGCCGATTCGGCTTCTTGTGCTGATTGTCACGGGGCTCACTACATTAAAAGCTTGAAAAATGAGGAAACGAAGGAAGATTTTTGGGCAAGCGCCGATGAAGTTTGCGGAAAATGTCACGAAGATTATTGGGAGAATTATGGTGATTACTATCACGGTCAGGCCTACAAAGTAGGATTTAAAAAAGCTCCGACTTGTTGGGAATGTCACGGTTACCATAATATTCTTTCAAAAGATAATCCTAACTCCTTAATTTCCGACGCAAATCTTTATAAGACGTGTGAAGAGTGTCATCCCGGTTCAAACAAGGCATTTGCTGATGCCTATGGGCCTTCGATTCACGAGTTGCAAGAAGGATTTAAAACAAACATTATTTTAAAATGGCTCAGGGGATTATTTTCGTGGTTTCCCTGGTAAAAAAAGGATTTAGTAATTTTTAGCAAAGGAGGTGCGACCGCAATAAAAAAAATAAAAAGTAGAAAAGTAGCAATATATTTAATTTGTTTAGCCCTCGCTCTCTTTGTAAGTGGTGGGGTTCTTTACGCTTTCGCAGAGGGAGAAACAGGTGATAATGAAGAAAAAGTGACCATGGGTACATGCTCGCAGTGTCACGGAGAGTTGGATCAGCCGAGCAAATGGGAAGGAAAATTCGGACTGATTTTTAATCATCAGGTGCATTTAAATAAAGGTTACAAATGTGACTTTTGTCATAAAGCTCCTGTTCATGAACCAAATAAAACTAACCGGGTTTCGATGGATTTATGTTATTACTGTCATGGGTTAGCTCATGGGGCCCAGGGAGAAATGGCTCCTCCGGAATGCGGTGTTTGTCATCCTCCGGAATTTGATTTAAAGCCTGCCTATCACAAAAAGGAAGGTTTTTTCCCTGGAGAGCATGTAAAAAAAGCAAAAGAAAATGTTACCCATTGTTATACTTGTCATGCTAAGCCCTTCTGCGCGGATTGTCATACTGCAAGGAAGGCAATACCGAATGATCACAAGACAGCTAACTGGGGCACGACACATGGGGAAATAAGGGGATTTGAGCTCGAAAATTGTGAAATATGTCATGCCTACGAATTTTGTGCCAAATGTCATAAGACCCCGATGCCTCATAATGTTTTTTATGTGAAAGACCACAGGTCAGATGCGAGTGTAGATAACACGGATTGTAGAGTTTGCCATAAAGGGCAGTTTTGCTCCGATTGTCATCATGTTAAGAACATCGCTATCTCTATGGAAAACTGTGGAAGCTGTCATAGTAAGCTCAAGACAGGAGTTTATACTTCTCCATCATTTATCTTTACACATGAGCCACACTTCAAGAAAAACTTTGCCTGTAATAAATGTCATAAAGGCAAGGATGCTACCGAAGCTCAAGAATGGCCAATGGATTCTTGTTACAGTGAAAAATGTCACGCGATGAAGAATACCCCTGGGACGGGTAAATGCGAGGCATGCCATCCGGTTGAATTTAATTTAATTCCCGGTAAGGGTTCTGTGTATGGCGATCATACTGCTTCAGATTTCTTGGTGAGAAATCATGCTGATTTAGCAACAAAAGATATAAGCAATTGTCAGATTTGTCACCTTCAGAGTTTCTGTGATAACTGCCATGGGATGGAAATACCGCATCCTGATAGCTTTAAGACCGGAAAGCATAAAACAGAGGGCAGAAACTTGAAAGCGAAATGTGATTATTGTCATCCAAAGCGGACGTTCTGTGAGGATTGTCATCACCAAGGGTACAAAGCTGAGTGGGGTCCATTTGAGGCAACAGGTCATCCGCCTCTAGTTAAAGAACTTGGAGCGCAAGCATGCTTTGAGTGCCACGGGCCTACTTACTGTGCTTATTGTCACGTGAGAGGAGCGCCATATCCTGATCTTAAGGGTCCTTAGTCGAAATAAAATGAAGAACTATGGGATGTATCTTACGGTTAGATATACTTGCTTGTTAGTATCGAATTTTGGTGAGCAGGTTAGCACAGAGGTTTGAAGATGGGTTAAAAGGTGAGCATGTTCTCTAATTTAAGGGAACATGCTCCCTTAATATTAAAAGTAAAATTATTCACAAAACTAAACAGAAAAGGGGTGAAATTGATTGTTAAATATCCCTAAAAGTATTAAGAAATATTTTTTGGTGGGTGTTATTCTTTTGGTTTCAATTGGCCTTCTCTTTAGTGTGGTGGGATGCGAACAAACAAAACCAACCGATGAAGAGACTGAAGAGGCAACTTCTACTGCCCCTGCCGAAACTGAAGCGAAAACAAATTTAACAGGTGGCCTTCCTGAGATGGAAGAAGGGTTTAATTGTACCTATTGCCACGGTAGTATAGATTATGGTCGGGTGCGTGAGAAGTTATTTGACAGAAAAATGTTAATCTTTACCCACGTGCCGCACATAAACATTGGAACAAAGTGCTCGCGCTGTCACAAACTTCCTGTGCATGAGCCGGAACAAGTTCATAGGCCGCCAATGGATATATGTTATAGCTCTGATTGTCATGGATTGGAAGCAGCGAAGGCTTCAGGCAAATGTTCTTTGTGTCATCCTCCTGTTTTTGAATTAAAACCAGGAAGTGGCTCAGTATACGGGGATCACTTTGCCTCTAATTTTGTGCCGCCAAAACACGCTGATCTTGCTTTGGCAGAAGAGGGTAAAAATTGTGGTATATGTCATAAGACGCAATTTTGCATGGATTGCCACAAAATGGAAATGCCTCATCCGGATGCTTTTAAAACCGGAGAACATGGGGCTATTGTAAAGAAAGACCGACAAAATAATCAAGATTCATGTAAAATGTGTCATCCAAATTATGATTTTTGCGAATCATGTCATCATCAAGGGTGGTCTTCCGCGATGGGTGATTGGACGTTGAAAGCTCATCCTGTAATTGCAAAAAAGAACGGTGCTGAAGGGTGTTTTGAGTGCCACGGTCCTTCTTACGCGCCATTCTGCGCAGACTGTCACGTTAGAATGTTTAGGTAGTTTAAAAAAGATATGCCCCGTATTTCTTGCGGGGCATATCTTTTTACTTATCTTCAAAAGTAACTGTGGGAGGTTTTTGTGAATAAAAAAAAGACGATTCCGGCAGCTACGGTTAACAGATTGCCTATGTATTTACGTTATCTTAAAGAATTGGCCCAAAAGGGTGATACTGTTATTTCCTCCTATGATTTGGCTGAGTTGGCCGGAGGCAATGGGCCACAACTTAGAAAAGATCTCTCATACTTAGGCGAGCTTGGAACCAGAGGCGTGGGGTATGATGTTGAAAGTTTGATTCATCAAATATCTGAATTCATGGGTTTAAATAAGGAGCAATCGGTTGCCATTATAGGGGCCGGGAAACTTGGGACCGCTCTCTTTGGTTATGAAGGTTTTGCCGAAAAGGGATTTAAGATATGTGCGATATTTGATACTGATTTACAAAAGGTCGACCAGAAAATTAATGGTTTATTTATAAGCGATATTAAAGATTTGGAAAGGATTGTTGGGGAGAAAAAGATTGAGATTTGTATAATAACCACACCGGCTTCTGAGGCACAAAAAGTGGCGGATAAGGCGGTTTCCTCTGGAATAAATGCTATATTAAACTTCGCGCCTGTTTCGCTGAAGATGCCGGACAGGGTTGTTGTTCGTCAGATAGATTTATCTATAGAGTTACAGATATTATCATTTTATAAGGCGTTATAGTCGATTAAATCTTTAAAAAAACAAGATATTTAACGTTTTGTCTTAAGTTTTCTTTTCTAAATTCCGATTAATATATATGTGGTTAGGCGAATTTGTCGAATTGTAAATTGCTGTGACTACCGGCGAAGCAATCTCAAACTCACCGTCATTGCCTGCTTACCTGAGACTGCCGCGCTTCGCTCGCAGTGACAAATAAGGGGCAGGCAGTGACGAATAGGGTTGTCATTGGAGGAAATTAAATCCTCTGTCATTACGAGGAGAGTTAACGGCACCTCCGTCATTGCGGTTGCCCGCCGGTAACTCTGTCTCAGGTAGGCGGGAGGAACGGTAGCACCACACCTTCGTCATTGCGAGGAACGAAGTGACGAAGCAATCTCAAAAAGGTGACTTATCAATTCTGGAAGCTGGAAGCCGAAAATTGACAACCATCTTTACACTATATGATTGTTCTGATAGTCTTTTTATATAATTATTATAAAAGATAAGAGGGTGGAAAATGGTTAATTTGAAAAAGAATATTGAAGAGAAACAAAACAATGATTCTAGTAAATGGTTGTTTTGGAGTATTATAGTTTTAACTGCGCTAACGTTGGTTTTTGCTTGCTTTGTGGTTAAATTGGCCTTTTTCAAGAAAGAAGTTCCACGGACTTATGTTGAGCGAAATCTTCTTATGTACAAAAGTCAAATTGAAAATGACCCCACTGATGCTGTTGCTTATGTAAATCTTGGTCAGACTTATTTTGAAATTGATCAAGAGGATAAGGCAATAAAAGAATTTGAGAAAGCTATATCATTAGATTCAAAATATGCGGAACCACATTATTTCCTGGCTGTTATTTATGAAAGAAAAGGAGAAACAAGTAAATCAATTAAGGAATTAAAGAAAACAGTTGAATTAAGTCCGAGCCATGATTTTGCTTATTTTTTATTGGGTAAAATTTATTTGGAACAAAATAACCCTAAAGAGGCCATTAACGTTTTGGAGAAATGTGTTGAGTTGAACCCCGTATCCGCAAACGCGCACTATAGTTTGGGCTTGGCTTACGAAAAAGTCGGTAAGAAAGATTTGGCCATACGCGAATATGAAGAAGCATTAAAATATGTTCCGGATTATGATGATGCAAAAAAAGCAATAGAGCGTTTAACCGCCTCTTAATTTAGCTGTTTAAGGAGTCAACTTTTGGTGAACAAGGGAAAAGGGGCAGGTAAACAACAATTAGAAAGTGAAGAGAAAGAAGAAAAAGAACGTAAACGTGGTTTTTGGTTATGGTTTTCTCGTAACAAAGCATGGTTTATCATTCTTCTTATACTAATCTTTCTTGGTTCTTTGATTTTTTTGCTTCCATATTTACGAAAATACGAGCCAAGACTTCGCCAAATTATTCCTTCTTATCAATGTCTTTTATGCCATAAAAAGGAGATAGGGGCTTCTTTACATCAACCTTTCAAGGCAGCTCATTGTACAAGTTGTCATACTCCCCATGAAAAAGGGGAAAAATCAAAATTGGTAGCTCCTTTAAAAACACTCTGTTTTTCTTGCCATCCTAATATTGGCAAAGATATTACCCGTAATTTTGTGCATGACCCTGTTGGAAAGGGTTTCTGCCTTGATTGCCATTTGCCTCATTGTTCTTCCCACAAAGCTTTGTTGAAAGCTGATCCCAAGGAGCTTTGTTTTTACTGCCATAGATTTGCGGAAGAGTTATCTATTAAAGATACTCATCAACCATTTGCAGCAGGGTTGTGTTTGAGCTGTCACGAAGCGCACGGTTCAAATTACGATAAGGGACTCATTAAAAACCAGAAAATTCTATGTGTGGTGTGCCATCCTGATGTTGGGAAGAAGATTCAGAATCCTTGCGTTCATTCGCCAATTGAGAATAATAGATGTACCGATTGTCACGGCTATCACGCAACCAATTATCCTGTGCAGCTTTGGGCGGAGAAGAAAGATTTTTGTTTCTTATGCCATAAAGATATCAAGACTTTGTTTGAAAAAACATCAGCCCATCCCTTAAATGAGAAATTTTACTGTGTAAATTGTCACGATCCTCACGGCGCGCCGTATGATAACTTGTTGTCAAAAGGGGGAAATGATTTTTGTTTTTCGTGCCACGATTATATTGGTGAATATTATCCCGGGTGCGCTCATGATTACTTACAGTGGATTGCCCCGGAGGGGTCATGTTTAAATTGCCATTCAGTTCATGGCTCGGATTACTCTCTATTGCTTGTCAAAGAGCCATTGGCGTTGTGTAAAACATGCCACCTTTTGACGCCTAAACACAGGATTGACCATCCCTATGGTAAACCTAGTATAGATGAGCTTACGGGTGGAACCTTAACTTGTTCAAGCAGTTGTCATAATCCACACAATACGCCTTATCCGGCGATGGTGATAAAACCAAGAGATGAATTGTGTTTGCTTTGCCATCAGGTCGAAGAGTTGCCATAAGATAGTCGCCAGCCTCCAGCTACCAGTCTTCAGGAAGATCAAGAAGCATAGAGCAGAGAGCGGAGAGCTTATAGAGTATAGAGTATGGAGTATAGTAAAACCAGCAATCTCAAAACTAACAAACTCCCGACTCCCCGCCAAGAGACTCCCGACTAACAGGGTAACGGGGATGGAGTAATTAAGTGGTAATTGGTGGAGATTATGTGGAAATTTCGAATAAATTTCAATAAGTTTCTATAAATTACAATTAGTCTCAACGAAGCAATTTCAAGACTGCCACGCCCTTTGGGCTCGCAGTGACGGTAAAGACGTCATCACGAGGATCGCGGGGCCCCTTACCCGTCATTACGAGGACTTCGACGTTATGTCGGAGGACGAAGTAATCTCGCTGGCAATCTCTAAAATAGACTA
>NZ_JAUSCH010000053.1 GCF_030651595.1 Candidatus Oleimmundimicrobium sp.
CACCTTCGCCCCGGCAATGCACAGGTGATTGCGACGCCCATCCGTGGCGGTGTTATCCACCAGAATCTCGAAACGGCCATCGCCATCCAGGTCGATGGTGTCGCGGGTGATAATGCCGCACACATTGGCGGCGATACCGTCACCCACCTGGGCGGGCAGTGCGCAGATGCTGAAATCCGTGGGAGGCTGGGCACTGAATTTGCCTGAAATGGTGTAGCGTAGCCCCTGGTCAACACTGGCAAAGCGATAGACGTTATCCGGGTTGTCCTGGCCAATGCGGCTGCCCGGCACGTCCAGCCCCAGCCACTGGTGGGCCATCGCGATGGTCCAGACAAAGCAGGGGCTGCGCGGCGTTTCGCTGGCGGCGATCAGCGCCGCATGGAGGCAATGCTCAGCGGCGCTCCGGGCAATCAGCCCGTCCTGATCCGCGAGCCGGGCATTGCGGTCCGCCTTGAACAGCGCGGTGATGCGGGCTTTGGCTGCGGCCATTTCCGGCCTGGCGCAAATGGCGAGGGCGCGCTCCTCCGCCAGTCGCTGTTGCGGGGTGGCGAGGACTGAACCTTCCATTCCCGATAGTGTGGCGGCAGGTACGACAGTTCTGTCTGTGGACATGGCTTTTTCCTTATATCCGTTGCTGTGGCAAATCACAGATCAAAGCGTGCGCAATAATCGGCAAATTGGCTGCGCAAACCTTCACGGGTCAAACCGAATTTATCCAGGGAATATTCGAATTTGCCGCGGCGGTCGGCCCGGAAGGCGGGATCGGCAACGCGATCCTTGATGCGCTTTTCGAAATACCCGGTAAAGGGCACACCGCTTTTTTCATAGATGGGGGCAATAACCGCCGCCGGATCGCTGACAAAATCCCGAAAGCGGATATGGTGAACGCGGGCATCATTGATGATGGGCTGGCTCATAAAAAAATCGCATCCGGCCTTGAGCTGTTCAACCATCGCCTGGGGTTCAACATTGTAAAGATCGCCATTGAATGGCTTGTATTGCAGCTCAAGTAGTTCCAGCAGCGAGGCGATATATTCCTCCGGCGAGCGGTGCATCCAGAAGCACACCGCATCGGGGTAGACGTCGAGCAGCGATGGCATGATGTACTGGTGAAGAATACCTTTGCCCACCCAGCGTTTGCAGGGCATTTTCCACTGG
>NZ_JAUSCH010000054.1 GCF_030651595.1 Candidatus Oleimmundimicrobium sp.
GGGAGCCGAGGCTTACCACTTCATTAATTATGTGGTTGCTTTACGCCGGTTACCTTATGCTTTACTACTCGGTTGATGATATTGAACGTAAATCTCGCCTTACCGCGGTATTTGGTATAGTTGCTTTTTTAAGTGTTCCCATCTCGTTCATGTCGATTAGGTGGTGGAGAACCGCTCATCCGTTGATATTTACGCCAGCAAAGATAGCGCTTGGTGAAGCACTCGATATGCAAATGTGGATACCAACTTTGATTTTTTTTGCGTCTATGATGCTCTATTATGTTTACCTTTTAGGGCAGAGGATAAGAATGATTAACTTACAAGAAGAAATTCAAGATTTAAAAGATGAGATTGGAGGTTAGTTATGTCCTTTTTTTACGCTGCTTATTTTGCCGCCTGGTTGATTTTATTTTTATATGTTTTTTATATTGAAAGGAAACTTGCTGTTTTAGGAAGAGATTTGAATCACTTAAAAGAAGTTGTAAAAAGGGAGAAGCTTTAATGGAAAAAGTAAGTGTGGTTCTTTTTTGGTTGGCAGCTCTTGCCTACGCGGCAGGTTTTGCGCTCTATGCCAGCCATTTTATTTCCAGAAGACAGATTACGGGGACTTTGGCAACCGCGGTGACTGTGTGTGGTGGATTAATCCAAACCGGGTCGCTGTTTTTTCGGTGGCTTTCCTCAAAACAGTCTTTAGGAGCGAGTGCTTATGAATCGCTTGCTATTGTAGTGTGGTTTGTAATTATTGGTTATCTTGTGCTTGAGCGTTTTGCTGACTTAAAGACACTGGGAATGTTTGTAACCTCTCTTGCTTGCATTTTTTTAATAAAAGCATGGAGTTATTATCATCTGCCTGGACCCAGGATGGAAGTGTTGCAGGGTTCTTTTATAAGTGCTCATTTTATGTCAATGTTTGTGGCTTCGGCTGCCTTTGCGATAGCCGCGGGAGCTGCCATTCTTTATCTTTTGCAGGAGTGGCATTTTAAAAGAAAAAAGTCAGATTCAATTCTTGCAAGGCTTCCTTCTTTGCAGGTTTTAGATGATGTTGGATATAAATCGGTCATTGTTGGCTTCTTATTTTTAACTACTACTCTTATAACGGGAGCAATAAGGGCTTATCAGATTTGGGGGACTTTTTTTGATGCTATTGTAATAGCTACTTTTTTAACGTGGGTAATTTATGTTTTTTACTTAGTGTTAAGGGTTGCGGCTGGTTGGATGGGAAAGAGATCAGCAATTCTGGCTTTAGTTGGTTTTTTGTTTGTCATAAGCATAAGATTTTTAATAGTGCCCTACATGAGTTTTTTACACGGTTTCAAAGGATAAAAAACGGGCTCTCCAGAGTTAAGATAAGTTTGTTCTTTTTAATTCTGGCAGGCTTTTTTATTAAAGCGAGTTTGTAAGGAGAATTTAATGACATATTATCCGGTTTACCTTAATTTAAAAAATAAAAAGTGTGTTGTGGTGGGCGGCGGGAATGTTGCGGAGAGAAAGGTTTTAGCTCTCATTGATTGCGGAGCCAAGGTTACCGTAATAAGCCCCAAGTTAACCAAGCTGCTTGAAAGATTAAAATCCGAAGGGAAAATCGAACATATAGGACGGGAATATGAAAAAGGTGATTTAAAAGGAGCTTTTGTTGTAATCGGGGCAACTGACAATTCTTCGGTAAATAAGGAAATTTACAAAGAGGCGAGCGCTTTAAATCTTTTAGTAAATATAGTGGATGTTCCGGAGATATGTAATTTTATTGTTCCTTCACTTGTGCGAAGAGGCGATTTGACGATAAGTATTTCAACTTCGGGAAAAGCTCCTGCTTTGGCCAAGAAGATTCGCCTTAAACTTGAGAAAGAATTTGGGCCTGAATATGAGCCATACCTTAATTTGCTGGGAGAGATAAGGGAAAAGATTAAAGAGAAGTATGATTTGGCTGATGAGCGAAACAAAGCATGGGGCAGAATTTTAGAGTCCAATATTCTTAAGTTAATAAGAGACGGAAAAGACGAGCTTCTTAAGGAGATAATTAAAGAGTGCATATAATAGTTGTAGGGTTGAGCCACAAAACGGCTCCAGTTGAGATAAGAGAAAAATTAACATTTCCGCTTCAAGACCAAGAAGGGCCTCTTCAGCATTTAGTTTCGTATGAGAGCATAGCCGAAGGAGTTATTCTTTCGACATGTAATCGTACTGAAATTTATGTTCTTGCGTCAGATTTAAATAAAGGCAAAGCTGACATTTTGAATTTTTTAAGCAGTTTCTGTGATTTGGATCAAGATAAAATATTGAATTACCTTTATTTTAAACATCAAGAAAAGGCCGTTCATCACCTGTTTATGGTTGTCTCCAGTCTCGACTCGATGGTTGTAGGCGAGGCCCAGATTTTAGGCCAAGTGAAAGACGCTTACCAGTGTGCTTTTGAAAATCAAGCAACAAGCACCATTTTTAACAGACTTTTTAGGGAAACTTTATCGGTAGGGAAAAAAGTTAGAACGGAAACAGGAATTGGAGAGAATGCGGTTTCAATAAGTTATGCTGCTGTTCAACTTGCCAAGAAAGTTTTTGGAAACTTAAACGGCCATACCGTTCTTGTCATGGGGGCGGGAGAAATGAGCGAGCTTACGGCTCAGCATCTTATGGCAAACGGAGTGAACTCTGTTTTGGTGACAAACAGAACGCATGAAAGGGCTGTAGACCTTGCTAAAAAATTCAACGGCAAAGCAATAGGGTTTGATGATTATCATAACTATTTACAAGATGCTGATATCGTCATAAGTTCTACGGGGGCCCCACACTATGTTATCCATAGAGATGTGGTCGCGGAAGCGATGCGTAAACGCAAAAATAAGCCCATTTTTTTCATCGACATAGCTGTTCCCAGAGATATTGAGCCGGAGGTTGGTGAACTCTACAACGTTTTTCTTTATGATATCGATGATTTGCAATCCGTGGTAAATACCAATTTGGCGGAGCGTAATAAGGAAGCAGTAAAGGCCAAACGGATTATAGACAAAGAGTTAAACAAGTTTATTTCCTGGGTTAATTCTTTAGAGGTGGTTCCCACGATTTCGGCCTTAAAACGAGAAGCAGAAGAGATAAGAGCAAGCGAGACGGAAAAAATTCTTTCTAAAATGCAAGATATTTCTTCAAAAGACAAAAATCTTATAAATACGCTTACCAGCGCAATTGTAAACAAGTTACTGCACAAACCGATAGTTTCTTTAAAAGAAAGCAGCAATAGAAAAGATGGTTATATCTACACCGAATCAGCGAGATACTTATTTGGGCTAAATGATGATGAAAACGAGGAGCAATAAGTGGCTAAAAAAGAAATTGTAATCGGGACACGTGGCAGCAGACTTGCTTTGTGGCAAGCGAACTTTGTTGCTGAGAGCTTAAAGCAGTTTACCGATGCTGAAATTATAATTAAAAAAATAAAGACACAGGGTGATAAAATACTTGATTCTCCCCTGGCAAAAATTGGAGATAAGGGGCTTTTTGTTAAAGAGATTGAAGTGGCTTTAAGTACAGGGGAAGCTGATTTGGCGGTGCACAGCATGAAAGATGTGCCAACTGAATTGCCCGTTGGTTTAAAGATATCCTCAATTTTAAAAAGAGAAGATCCCAGAGACGTGCTTATATCCAAAGGAGGAGTTTGCCTTTCTGATTTACCGAAGGGTTCTAAGGTTGGCACAAGCAGCTTAAGAAGAAAGGCCCAATTATTAAACTTTCGTCCTGATTTAAAAATTGTTGATGTTCGCGGGAACATAGATACACGGTTACAAAAAATGGAATCAGGTGAGTTTGACGCAATAATATTGGCGGCTGCCGGGATAGACAGGATGGGCTGGGCCGATAAAATTACTGAAAGAATAGCGATGGAGATTAGTCTTCCCGCGGTTGGTCAAGGAGCAATTGGGATTGAGACAAGGGAAAGCGATGATATAATCAACAAACTGGTCGAAAAAATTAACCATGTGTCTACTTTTACTGCAGTTGCCGCGGAGCGTGCCATGATGAAGAAGCTCGAAGGGGGTTGTCAAATTCCTATTGGAGCCCTTGGGGTTTTAGAGGAGAACTGCATTAACCTGTGGGGCATGGTGGCCAGCTTAGATGGAAAAAGATTAATAAGAGATTTTGTTTCCGGCAAATCATCTGAAGCTGAAGAGTTAGGAATTAAACTGGCTGAGCAGATGATTAAAAGTGGAGCCAAAGAGATATTAAAGGAGATAAGAGAAAGTGGATAGCTTTTAGCAGATGCCCAAACTTTCCCTCCCCCTTGACGGGGGAGGATTAACCTGCCTGCCGGTAGGCAGGGGTGGGGGTGAACTCCCGACTAAGAGACTACCGACTCCCGATAAGGGCTCGAAGTAAATAGCAGATTTAGAGATAGAGGTAAAAATGAAGAAAAAAACAGGTAAAGTATATTTAATTGGTGCCGGTCCGGGCAATCCTAAATTAATAACCTTAAAAGGGATGGAATGCATAAAAGAGGCGGATGTTGTGGTCTATGACTATTTGGCTAATCCGCGTTTGCTGGCTTTTGCTAAACCGGATGCTGGAATGATTTATGTTGGAAAAAGTGGGCGCGCGCACACTATGGAGCAAGAAGACATAAATCGTCTTTTAGTTAATAAGGCCAAAGAAGGCAATGTAGTGGCGAGATTAAAAGGTGGAGACCCTCTCGTTTTTGGGCGAGGGGGAGAAGAAGCGTTGGCGCTTGCCGAGAATGATATTTTGTTTGAATTTGTTCCCGGGATATCATCGGCTTATGCTGTTCCTGCTTATGCAGGTATTCCGGTAACACATCGGGGAATTTCATCTTCAGTTGCTTTCATTACGGGGCATGAAGACCCGACTAAACCCGATAGTGATATAGATTGGGAAAAATTGGCTGGTGGAGTAGGCACATTGGTTTTTCTTATGGGAGTTAAAAATTTACCTCTTATAGCAGGTAAATTAATGGAGCACGGCAGGCCTTCAGATACGCCGGTTGCTCTTATCAGATGGGGAACGACACCAAATCAAGAAACTATAACCGGCACGTTAAAAAATATTACCGAGAAAGTAAAGGTGGCTAATTTTAAACCACCGGCAATAACTATAGTGGGTGATGTTGTTAGTTTGCGGGAAAAGCTGAAATGGTTTGAAAATAAACCACTTTTTGGAAAAAAAGTAATTGTAACCAGGTCCAGAAATCAATCAAGTGAATTAGTGGAAGCTTTAGAAAACTTGGGAGCCGAGGCAACTGAGTTTCCGACAATTAAAATTATTTCGCCTCAAAGTTATGATGAATTGGACAATGCCATTAAAAAGATTCTAAATTCCCGACTCCTCTCAGGTCGTAGACCTTCCGAGGTCGTAGACCCGACTCCCGACTCCCCACTGTCTTATGACTGGATAATTTTTACTAGTGTAAACGGAGTATCATCATTTCTGGATAGACTCTATTATTTGGGCTCCGATGTCAGAGATTTAAAAGGAATTAAACTTGCGGCAATAGGTCCTGCTACAGCCGGAAAATTAAAAGAACTGGGTTTAAAAATTGACTACATTCCTTCTAATTATAAAGCGGAGTCGGTTATTGAAGGGTTTAAAGATAAAGGTGTTAAGGGTGCCAAGATTCTCATTCCCAGAGCTAAAGTTGCCAGAGAAATTTTGCCGGATAAACTCAGAGAATTTGGAGCCCAAGTTGATGTGGTAACGGCTTATCAAACCATAATTGACGGTTCTTATGCCGACAAAATAAGAGAGATGCTTGAAAAAGAAGAAATTGATATCGTAACATTTACAAGCTCATCGACGGTTAAAAACTTCGTTGAAATTTTAAAAGATGTGGATTTGAAGAAAGTTTTAAAAAATGTGACGGTAGCCGGTATTGGTCCAATTACTTCAAAAACTGCAGAAGAGTTAGGTTTAAAAGTTGACATATCGGCAAAAGAATATACGATAAAAGGATTGGTTGAAGCAATTGTATCCAGCTGTCAGCCCCCAGCCGCCAGTTGCCGGGTGGAGGAATAATGGGAGTGGGGCAAGAAGGTTATCGAGGTCTTGTTGTTTGGCAGAAAGCAAAGGAACTTGTTCTGCAAATATATGCTGAAACAAACAAATTTCCCCAGTCTGAAGTGTTTGGACTGACTTCTCAACTTCGAAGGGCAGTTCTTAGTGTGCCGGCCAATATTGCCGAGGGGAAAGAAAGACAATATGACAAGGAATTTGTTCAGTTTTTATATATTGCGCGCGGTTCTTTAGCTGAAGTAGAAGTTTTCCTGGAAATCGCTAAGAATCTTGGTTACTTTACAGTAGGTGGATTTAACAGATTAGAAAAACACACATCTGAAGTTGGAAAACTTCTAAATGGTTTAATAAACTCTTTAAAATAAAGTCAGTGGCTGGAAGCTGGAAGCTGGTGGCTGGAGACTGGAGACTGGATAGATGATTGGTATTTCAAAACTTTATTGTGGGGCCGTGGAGCCCTCGGACGCGCTTAGGTATAAAAGGGATTCAAGTAAACTACCTTCGCACCTTCTTCAATTTTCAAAAGATAAAAAACCGGTAGTTGTTTGGAATTGTACTCGAAAATGTAATTTAAAGTGTGTTCACTGCTATGCTCAGTCTAAAAACATTGATTACAAAGGAGAGCTTACAACCGAGGAAGGCAAAACTTTAATAGATGATTTAGCTGATTTTGGGGTTCCGGTTATTCTCTTTTCCGGAGGCGAGCCGATGATGAGGAAAGACTTGCCCGAACTTGCGTCTTACGCGAGAGAGAAAGGGATAAGAGCGGTAATATCAACTAATGGCACATTAATAACACCGGAGAAGGCAAAAGTTTTAAAGGAAATTGGCCTATCATACGTTGGTATTAGTCTTGATGGCATGAAGGAAGTTCACGATAAATTTCGGGGGGTTGAAGGAGCATTCGACAGAGCTATCGAGGGTATGCGAAACTGTAAAAAAGAGGGTATTAAGGTAGGACTTAGGTTTACAATGAACAAACGCAATGTTCAAGAGATACCGAGCATATTTAAATTGCTTGAAGAAGAGGATATTCCCAGGGTTTGTTTTTATCATTTAGTTTATTCCGGTAGAGGAAGTAAGCTAATAAAAGAGGATTTAACTCATGAGGAAACTAGAAAGACAGTGGATTTAATCATGGATAAAACCAAAGACCTTTTTGATCGAGGTCTTGAAAAAGAAGTTTTAACCGTTGATAATCATGCCGATGGTCCCTATGTTTACCTGCGTTTATTAAAAGAGGACTCCAAAAAAGCTGAAGATGTTTATGAGTTGCTTCAAATGAATGAGGGTAACAGCACGGGAATTGGAATTGGTTGTGTTAGTTGGGACGGGGCTGTTCACCCTGACCAATTTTGGAGACAGCACATTCTTGGTAATGTAAGAGAGAAAAAATTTAGCGAAATATGGATGGATACATCAAATCCATTGATGGCTGGCCTCAAAAACAGAAAACCGCTTATCGAAGGAAGATGTGCCAAGTGCAAATGGTTAAATATTTGTAACGGTAATTTTCGGGCAAGAGCCGAGTCATATTATAACGATGTGTGGGCTTCAGACCCGGCATGTTACCTCACCGATGAAGAAATAGGCCTTGTTTAGTTATTAGTAAGGATTAAAGGATTAATTCTTTTTTGTCATTGCGAGGAACGGAGTGACGAAGCAATCTCTGTTAGTTTTTATTTACTATGAACTGGTTCTTGGGGGTGTAGCTTTCAGCCCCGGAGGTCGAAGACCGAGGGAGAGAAAGCGCTATCTTTGCATAGTAGAAGTTGAAAGTTAGTGAAAAGCTCGGAGTCGAGAGCGAAAATCTAAGAAACACTTGAATCCTTGAGCTTCGGTTTCTTAATTCTGTAACTTATAGATACTGGTGTCTTGTGCCTGAAAGTTGAAGTTTTGGTATTTAAATTTACATTTTACACTTTGCGTTTTACATTTATAATAAAGCGATAGCGACGTAGTAGCTATTAGCTAATATATATGGGGGTGTAGCTTTCAGCCCCGGAGGTCGGAGA
>NZ_JAUSCH010000055.1 GCF_030651595.1 Candidatus Oleimmundimicrobium sp.
TGCTGTGAAGACATTTGGTAATCGCCGCGGTAAGCGTCGTCTTGCCATGGTCCACATGACCAATGGTTCCGATATTCATGTGTGGTTTAGTTCTTTGAAATTTTTCTTTAGCCATTATTTCCTCCTTAAATGCTTAAAAACATTAACCTGTCTTTTATTCTCCTTCTTTTATTCTCCTTTAACCCTGCTTATAATTTCCTTAGAAATACTAGCAGGAACTTCCTCATAATGTTTAAACTGCATCGTATAAGTTGCTCTTCCTTGAGTTTTCGAACGAAGGACTGTCGCATATCCAAACATTTCCGCCAAAGGAACAAAGGCCTTGATAATTTGCGACCCCACTCTCGGCTCAATTCCCTCAATCCGTCCTCTGCGTCCATTTAAATCACCAATAACATCTCCCATATATTCTTCCGGGACTATAACCTCCACCGACATCACTGGCTCCAATAAAATTGGTGACGCTTTCATACAACCTGACTTAAATGCCATTGAGCCCGCTATTTTAAATGCAATTTCTGATGAGTCTACTGGATGAAAGGAGCCATCATGCAAAGTAACTTTTACATCAACCATTGGGTACCCAGCCAATACACCCGATTCTAAGGCCTCTTTGATTCCTTTGTCAACAGGAGCAATAAACTCTTTTGGAATATCTCCACCGGTAATCTTATTAGTAAACTCATAACCCTTACCGGTCTCATTGGGTTCAACATCTATAACCACATGACCATATTGCCCATGACCACCGGTTTGTTTAATATATTTGCCCTCAACATCCTTAGCTGGTTTTGTTATAGTTTCTCTATAAGCCACTTGTGGCTTTCCAACATTTGCTTCTACTTTAAATTCTCTTAGAAGTCTATCAATAATTACTTCTAAGTGAAGCTCTCCCATCCCAGAAATAATAGTCTGCCCTGTTTCTTCATCGGTGCGAACCTTAAATGTCGGATCCTCTTTTGCCAATTTTTCCAAAGAAATGCCAAGTTTTTCTTGATCCACTTTTGTTTTCGGTTCAATTGCAACTGAAATTACAGGCTCCGGGAAAACCATAGCTTCTAAAATAATTGGCTCATTTGCAATACACAAAGTATCTCCCGTGGATGTTTCTTTAAATCCTACCCCCGCAACAATATCGCCAGCGCAAGCTTCCGGACATTCCTCTCTGTGATTTGCATGCATAAGAAGAATTCTAGCAATTCTCTCTTTCTTATTCTTTGTAGAATTCAATACGTAAGAACCAGCCTCGATTTTTCCCGAATATACTCTAAAGTAAGTAAGATTCCCTACATACGGATCAGCCATTATCTTAAAAGCAAGAGCTGAAAACGGCTCACTTACGCTCGCATTCCTAACTATAGACTCTTCAGTTTTGGGATGAAACCCTTCAACTGGTAGAACGTCTAAGGGCGATGGCAAATAGTCCACAACAGCATCTAATAGTTTTTGAACACCTTTGTTTTTAAAAGAAGAGCCACATATAACCGGATTGACAATGACGTTTAAAGTTGCCTTCCTTAAAACCTTTTTAATTTCATCAGGAGTAATTTCTTCGTTTTCGAGATATTTTTTCATAAAATCATCATCTTGCTCAGCAATAGCTTCAATTAATACCTGATGATATTTCTCCGCTTGCGTTCTTAATTCATCAGGTATTTCACGTATTTCTATTTCTTCACCTAAATCATCAAGGTAAAAGACTGCATCCATATTAACTAGGTCAACTATACCGTTGAAATCCCCTTCTTTTCCAATAGGTAATTGAATAACGACTGCGTTGGCTCCTAGACGTTTTTTAATCATATCTACTACCATAAAGAAATCTGCGCCTGTTCTGTCCATCTTATTTACATAAGCAATTCTTGGAATCTTGTATTTGTCCGCCTGGCGCCAAACTGTTTCGGATTGAGGTTCAACACCACCAACTGCACAAAATATCGCAACTGACCCATCCAGCACCCTGAGAGAACGTTCTACTTCAACCGTGAAGTCCACGTGCCCTGGCGTATCTATAATATTAATTCTATAATCTTTCCAAAAACAAGTTGTGGCAGCTGATGTAATGGTTATACCTCGTTCTTGCTCTTGAACCATCCAATCCATAACCGCTGAGCCCTCATGCACTTCACCCATTCGGTGCACTTTTCCGGTATAAAACAAAACCCGCTCAGTTGTTGTAGTTTTGCCGGCGTCAATATGAGCCATAATCCCTATATTTCTAATTTTCTCTAAAGATATTCTTTTTTTCATAATTTTCTATTTACCCTCGAATGTTTAAATTTACCACCTGTAATGCGCAAAAGCCCTATTAGCTTCCGCCATCTTACGAAGGTCCTCTTTCTTCTTAATTGAAGCACCTGTTCCATTAGAAGCATCAAGCAACTCAGCCGCAAGACGTTCACACATTCTCTTTTCAGAACGATTTCTAGAAAAACCGGCAATCCAACGAAACGCTAAAGTAACTCCCCTTTTTGAATTAACTTCCACCGGAACTTGATAATTAGCTCCTCCTACTCTTCTGGATTTAACCTCAAGTATCGGCTTAACGTTATCAATGGCTCGCTTGAGCACATTCACCGGTTCATTCCCCGTTTTTTCACGAATTATATCAAATGCTTCATATGCTATCTGCTCAGCAATGCTCTTTTTCCCTTTTCTCAAAATATTATTGATAAGCTGGGCAACTAATTTATCATTATAAATTGGGTCTGACACTATTTTTCTTTTTGTAACTGGCCCTCTTCTTGGCATACATTTCCTCCAAAATTACTAAGATGCTTTAGTCCCATATTTTGAGCGTGCTTGTTTTCTGTCTTCCACTCCGGAAGTATCCAAAGCAGCCCTAATAACTTTATATCTTACTCCGGGAAGATCTTTAACTCTTCCCCCTCTAATAAGAACTATGGAATGCTCCTGCAAATTATGACCAATGCCCGGGATATAAGTTGTTACTTCCATCCCATTTGTGAGCCTAACCCTTGCAACCTTTCTTAATGCCGAATTAGGTTTTTTAGGTGTTGTCGTATAAACTCTGGTACATACACCTCTTCTTTGAGGTGATCCTTCTAATGCGGGAGTACTGTTCTTTTTCTTTATACTTTTTCGGCTCTTCCTTACCAACTGATTTACTGTAGGCATTTTTCTCCTTTATATACAAAACTAATTACTAATTTATTATTTAAGCCACAGCGAAGAAATATAACATTACTGACCTACTGTGTCAACGACTTATAGATTATTTTCTAGAGATATTTCAATATTTTCTAATTTTTCACCAACCAAAGACTCTTTTGTTTCCACTTCTATGTCTCTATAACGACTCATACCTGTGCCGGCAGGAATCAGTTTTCCTATAATCACGTTCTCCTTTAAACCAAGCAAGGGGTCAATTTTTCCCGCAATGGCAGCTTCTGTTAAAACCCTTGTTGTCTCTTGAAAAGATGCAGCCGACAAAAAACTATCAGTCGCTAGAGATGCTTTGGTTATCCCCAGTAATATTTGTTTTGCAGTAGCTGACTCCCCGCCCATCTCCGTTACCTTCTTGTTTTCTTCCTCAAAATCGGAACACTTAACTAGCTTACCTGATAAAAACTCGGTATCCCCCGAATTTACTATTTGAACACGACGAAGCATCTGGCGAACAATTACCTCTACGTGTTTGTCATGAATCTCTACTCCTTGAGATCTGTAAACATCTTGAACTTCTTGAACTAAGAACATCTGAACTGCCTGAATTCCTTTAATATCCAAAATATCATGTGGGTTAAGAGAACCTTCCGTCAGTTGATCCCCGGCTTTAATTTTATCACCATCAGATACTTTTAATCGAAATCTTCTGGAAATTTGATAACTTTTCTCTCTACCATCCTTCGAAAGAATATCAACTTTTCGAAATTTATCAGTTTCAGTAATTTGGACCACACCACTTATCTCGGCTATTTGAGCTTGACCTTTTGGTTTTCTTGCCTCAAAAAGCTCAACTATACGAGGCAGACCATGGGTTATATCCTCACCAGCAACACCGCCCGTATGGAAAGTACGCATTGTTAATTGAGTCCCCGGCTCTCCAATTGATTGAGCAGCAATTATCCCTACAGCCGTTCCAAAGTCAATTATCTTTCCTTGAGACAAATCCCATCCATAACATTTAGCGCAAATTCCATGTTCTGCTTTACATGTAAGAACCGATCTACCAATTACTGTAGATATTCCAGCTTCTTTTATTTTCTCGGCATCCTCTTTCCCAATTCCTTGGCCAGCTTTTATTATCACTTTTTTTGTCTTTGGATTAACCAAGTCCTCAAGAAGAACCCTTCCCATCAAACCAGAGTATACCTCCCTTTCTTCATTTAAAACAGGAACAGATATACCTTGAGAAGTCCCGCAATCCTCTTCCCTAACAATTACATCTTGAGATACATCCACCAAACGACGAGTAAGATAACCTGAATCAGCTGTCCTTAGAGCCGTATCTGCCAAACCCTTTCTTGCACCATGGGTCGAAATAAAGTACTCCAAAACTGAGAGCCCTTCACGAAAATTGGCTTTTATTGGACGATCAATGATATCTCCACGCGGATTTGCCACCAAGCCTCTCATTCCCGCAAGCTGCTTTATCTGTTTCAAATTTCCTCTTGCCCCAGATTTAGCCATCATATAGATGGGGTTAAACTTACCGAAGTTTTCCTCCATGGCCTTAGAAACATCTTCCGTCGCTTTGGTCCATATATCAACAACCCTTTGGTGGCGTTCTTCGTTAGTTATAAGACCTCTTCTGTACTGGCGCTCTATCTTTTCTACCGCCTTCTCTGGAGCATCTAAAATTTCCCATTTATTTGGAGGAACTTCGATATCTTCAACACCTATTGTAAGGCCCGCTTTCGTGGAATAATCAAAACCTAGTTTTTTCATAGAATCTAATGTTTGAGCAGTTTGAGCTCTATCATATTTATCAACACAATCAGCCACTATATTGGCAATGCGTTTCTTGTCCAATTCTTCATTTACATACGGATAATCATCTGGCAGCGCTTGATTAAATATCACCTTTCCCACAGTTGTATCGATTAACTTGCCGTTCATTCGTACTTTTATTTTTGCTTGCACATCAATTACTCCATTGTCGTAGGCCAGAATGGCTTCTTTAGAACTAGCAAAAACCCTACCTTCGCCTTTGCAGTTATCACGATTGGCAGTTAAGTAAAAACAACCAAGAACCATATCCTGTGTGGGTGTCGCAAGAGGCCTTCCGTGTGCTGGAGACAGAACATTGTTTGCGGAAAGCATAAGCACGCGTGCCTCAGCCTGAGCTTCAGGAGATAGTGGCACGTGAACTGCCATTTGGTCTCCGTCAAAATCAGCATTGAAAGCTGTACATACCATCGGATGAACTTGAATAGCTTTGCCTTCAACAAGAATGGGCTCAAAAGCCTGAATCCCTAATTGATGAAGAGTTGGCGCTCTATTTAAAAGAACGGGATGAGCACTAATGGTTTCTTCCAATATGTCCCAGACAACAGGTTTAGTTTTTTCGATCATCCTCTTGGCACTTTTTATATTTTGAGCATGCCCTTTTTCTACAAGTTTTCTCATTACAAAAGGCTTAAACAACTCGAGAGCCATAATCTTAGGCAAACCACATTGATGTAGTTTTAAATCAGGACCAATTACAATAACAGAACGACCTGAATAATCAACTCTTTTACCTAAAAGATTTTGGCGGAACCGACCCTGCTTCCCTTTAAGCATATCGCTAAGAGATTTCAAAGGCCTGTTTCCCGGACCAGTTACTGGCCTACTCCTCCGACTATTATCAAAGAGTGCATCTACAGACTCCTGTAACATCCGTTTTTCATTACTCACAATTATCTCAGGAGCCCCAAGATCTAAAAGTCTTTTCAATCGATTATTTCTATTTATAACTCTCCGGTAAAGATCGTTTAGGTCAGAGGTAGCAAATCTTCCTCCATCCAACTGAACCATCGGGCGTATATCTGGCGGAATAACAGGGATAGTAGATAAAATCATCCATTCTGGTTTATTGCTAGACTTCAAAAAAGATGACATAACCTTTAAACGTTTAACAGCTCTGTCACGCTTTTGCCCTTTAGCCTCTTTAACAACTTTGCGAAGTTCTTCCACGTCAGCCGCAAGATCCATTTTTTGCAATAAACTGTAAATTGCTTCGGCCCCCATGCCACCGCTAATATAGTCTCCATACCTAATTCTCAAATCACGATACAGCCGTTCATCGGGAACGAGCTGTTTTACTTTCAGCTCTTGGAGTTTCTCAAAAACATATTTTAACCACGCAATATTTTCTTCAGTACTTTCCTCGATTTCTTTTACACCATTTTTAAAATTATGTTCAATTTTCTTAATCTCAGTTTTTGTCATCGGACGACTTTTTGTGATCTCTTCCTCCGAGCCCTCTTCTTTAACAACTTCTTCAATGGGTGAGTTAAGACGTTCGTCCTTTTCTAACTCCAACCTTTTAATCTCTTTTAATTTACCTTCTTTAATCTCAGCAATCTCTTGTTCTAATTCTTCTTTGAACATCGGCAAATCTTTTTTTATTTGTTCTTCTTTTACATCTGTAATAATGTAGGAGGCAAAATAGAGCACTCTTTCAAGATCTTTGGGAGAAATATCTAACATGTACCCCATACGTGAAGGCACCCCCTTGAAATACCAAATATGCGCAACGGGTGCTGCAAGCTCAATATGAGCCATACGTTCTCTTCTTACTTTAGAACGAGTAACCTCTACACCACATCGTTCACAGATAATCCCCTTAAAACGTACCTTTTTATACTTACCACAGTAACATTCCCAATCCTTTGTAGGACCAAATATTTTCTCACAAAAAAGACCATCTTTTTCCGGTTTTAAGGTACGATAATTAATAGTTTCAGGCTTTTTAACCTCACCACTCGACCAGCTTCTTATTTGTTCGGGAGAGCTAAGACTTATTTTTATCGCATCAAAATTGTTGCTCTTTTGCAAGTTTTTTATCCTTCCATCATTTGATTGAATATTTTTATTCATCATCAGACCCCTCTTCCGATGTTTCCGTTTCATCAGGAATATCTAGATCCTTAATATCCATTTCTTCAGAATCTCCCTCTTGAGATTCTTCTTCCATGCCTTCTTCGTTATTTTCTAATTTTGAAGAAGCAGTCAAATCTTGATGAAGTTTTGTAGATATCAAATCCAATCCAAGATATTCTTCCCCATCAGCGCCAATATCCTTCTCAATCTCTTTAAACTCAACTTCTTTGCCTTCTTCTTCATATAAAAATTGAACGTTTAAACATAGGCTTTGCATCTCTTTAACCAACACCCTAAAGGACTCGGGTATGCTAGATTTAGGTATATTCTCTCCCTTAACAATCGCCTCATATGTTTTAACTCTACCAACAACATCATCCGATTTAATAGTAAGAATTTCTTGAAGAGTATTGGCTGCCCCATAAGCTTCCAAAGCCCACACTTCCATCTCACCAAAACGTTGTCCTCCAAATTGAGCTTTTCCTCCAAGAGGCTGTTGAGTTATTAACGAGTAGGGGCCGGTTGAACGAGCATGAATTTTGTCGTCAACTAAATGCAATAACTTTAAAACGTAAATATACCCAATGGTTACGTCCTCTCTAAATGGTTCCCCTGAACGACCGTCATAAAGTTTTGTTTTACCGGATGGGGGAAGACCTGCTTTAGATAAGGCCTCTTTTATCTCAGTTTCTTTAGCTCCATCAAATACTGGCGTTGCAACGAAGACAGGACCATCAACAGGTTTGTCGTCATCACTCCAACCTTCTTTAGCTGCCCAGCCAAGATGAGTTTCTAAAATTTGACCTAAGTTCATTCTCGATGGAACACCTAACGGATTGAGAATTATATCAACAGGAGTCCCGTCTTCCAAAAATGGCATATCTTCCTCAGGAAGTATCTTTGAAATAACACCCTTGTTTCCGTGACGCCCGGCAAGTTTATCTCCTTCAGATATTTTCTTTTTCTGGGCAATATAAACCCTAACAAGTTTATTTACCCCAGGCGCAAGTTCGTCCCCTTTGTCTCTTGAAAAAACTTTAACATCGGTAACAATCCCACCTTCACCATGAGGAACCTTAAGAGATGTATCCCTTACTTCTCTCGCTTTTTCACCAAAAATAGCTCTCAATAACTTTTCCTCGGCAGTAAGCTCAGTTTCACCTTTGGGGGTTACTTTCCCAACAAGAATATCTCCTGGGCCAACTTCCGCTCCAACCCAGATAATTCCATCTTCGTCTAGATCTTTTAGAGCTTCTTCTCCAATATTTGGAATCTCTCGAGTTATTTCTTCAGAACCAAGTTTGGTATCCCTGGCCTCTAATTCATATTCTGAAATATGAATTGAAGTAAGAACATCTTTTTTTACCAATTTTTCGCTTAAAACAATAGCATCCTCGTAGTTATATCCCTCCCAAGGCATGAAGGCAACCAGTAAATTCCGTCCAAGAGCAAGCTCTCCCATGTCAGCAGCAGGGCCATCTGCAACAACCTGCCCCTTTTTTACCTTTTGCCCTTCTTTTACAATTGGTCTCTGATTTATGCACGTTCCTTGATTTGAACGCCTAAATTTATCTAACTCATATATATCTTTGCCGTCTTTATGCTTAATCTCAATATGCTCAGCATCTACCTTAACAACAACTCCGCTTCTCCGTGAAACAACCACATCTCCCGTATCTTTAACGGCTCGATGCTCCACACCCGTTCCTACCAAAGGAGCCTCTGGGTTTAAAAGAGGTACAGCTTGTCGTTGCATATTTGAACCCATTAAAGCTCGGTTTGCATCATCATGCTCAAGAAAAGGTATCAACGATGTAGAAATACTAACTGTCTGAGAAGGAGAAATATCCATGTAGTTGACATCTTTGGGGTCAACCATTTTAACCTCGTCTACTTTTTTGAGAGGATTGTGAATTCTAACTAAAACCTTATCATTAATAAAATTACCATTTTCATCAAAAGGAGCATTTGCCTGCGCAACAATGTATTTATCCTCTTCATCGGCCGTCAAATACTCAACTTCTCCGGTAATTCTACCATTCTCAGCCTTTTTATAAGGAGTTTCCAAAAACCCCAAATCATTTACCCGAGCATAAGTAGCCAGAGAACCTATAAGCCCAATATTTGGACCCTCGGGAGTCTCAATGGGACACATTCTCCCATAATGTGAGGGGTGTACATCTCTTACTTCAAAGCCAGCTCGTTCTCTGGAAAGCCCTCCCGGACCAAGTGCTGAAAGACGTCTTTTGTGGGTAAGGCCAGACAATGGATTTGTCTGATCCATAAATTGCGAAAGTTGGCTACTACCAAAAAACTCTTTAAGAGCAGCCACAATCGGTCGAATATTTACTAATGATTGAGGAGTAATAATTTCCAAATCTAAGGTCGTCATTCGCTCCCTTACCACACGCTCCATTCTTGATAAACCAATTTTAAATTGGTTTTGGATAAGTTCGCCGACTGAACGGACCCTTCTGTTCCCCAAATGATCTATATCATCAACTTCGCCAATCCCTTGATGAAGCCTAACAAGGTACTTAATTATTTCAAGAAGATCTTCTCGCGTAAGATTCGTTATTTTTTCAGAGACACTAAGGCCAAGCTTTTTATTGATTTTATAACGCCCCACTTTAGCTAAATCATACCTTTGCGGATTAAAGAACAGCGATTCAATAAGGGTTTTTGCACCATCAACGGTTGGGGGTTCACCTGGACGTAATTTTTTATAAATTTCAATGAGTGCTTCTTCCTGCGACTCAGTATTATCTTTTTCAAGCGTATCTTTTATACACTGTGCACCATCAAAAAGATTTAATATCTCCTCGTTATTGCCAAAACCTAGGGCTTTTAGAAACATTGTTACCGATTGCTTTCTCTTCCTGTCTATCCGAACGGCAACAATATCTTTTTTATCAACTTCAAATTCAAGCCAAGCACCTCTATTAGGAATAACCTTACCGTAAGTAATTATTTTATCAATCTGCTTATCAATTTCCTGATCGTAATATACGCCAGGTGACCTAACAAATTGATTGACAACTACCCGCTCGGTACCATTTATAATAAAAGTACCTTTTTCCGTCATTATGGGAAATTCTCCCATGTAGACATCTTGTTCTCTTATCTCTCCCGTTTCCTTATTAATAAAGCGTGTTTCGGCAAAAAGAGGAGCGCTGTAGGTCATATCTTTTTCTCTGCACTCAGCAATACTATTCTTAATTTCTCCAAAATGATGCTCGCCAAATTCAAGATTACGATTCCCCGTAAAATCACTAATTGGAGAAACTTCTCTTAAGGCTGTTTTTAAACCATCTGTGATAAGCCATTCGAATGAATCTCTCTGAACTGATATCAGATTGGGTATTTCTAAAACTGTCGGTATCTTACCAAAACTCCTGCGCTTTCTTACAAGAAAATCTGGTTTTCTCACCAATGCTTCACTCCTTATAGACGAGGGGAATAAAATTAAACGCAATAGCAAAATTTACCACTTTTGAAATAATTCGTCAATAAAAAATAAAATCGGCCAAATCTTTACAGTGGATTAAGCCACCACTGCTAAAAGTGACCGATTTGTCGTCTTAATTTGATTACTTAAGCTCAACAGTAGCTCCAGCTTCCTCTAATTGAACCTTAATCTTCTCAGCTTCTTCTTTAGAAACTCCTTCTTTAATGGGCTTAGGGGCCTCATCTACTAACGCTTTTGCTTCCTTTAAACCAAGATCGGTTATACTTCTTACCGCCTTGATAACCTGGATTTTCTGAGCACCAACATTGGTTAAAACCACGTCAAATGATGATTTTTCCTCAACTTCGCCCTCAGCATCACCAGCAGAAGCGGCCGCTGCAACAGCTACTGGTGCGGCAGCGCTTACTCCAAAAGTTTCTTCCATTTCTTTAACAAGCTCGGAGAGTTCAAGTACACTCATTTCTTTAATGGCTTCCAAGATATCATTTTTAGTTAACTTTTTTGTTTGAGCCAAACCATTTCACCTCCTTAAAATACACTAATTTTTAGAAGCTTTTTGCTTCGTTATACCATCTAAAACAGTAACTAGCCCACGGATGGGGCCTGAAAGTACATTGGCAAACCCAGAAAGGGGAGCTTGCATACTTCCCATCAGTTTAGCCAATAACTCTTCAAATGAAGGCAAATTAGCTAGGTTCTTTATTTGGGATGAATCTATAACTTCACCTTCTAAGATTCCACCTTTAATCTTTGGTCCACCATGTTCTTTAAAAAATTTAAATAAAATTTTTGGAGTTGTTATCTCATCATTATAGCCAAACGCTAAAGCTGTGGAGCCCTTTAATAATTTGTCTAATCCTTCCAAACTTTTATTTTTGGTCGCGATTTTAATTAATGTATTTTTAAAAACCTTATATTCCGCATCCTGTTCCTTTAAAAGTTCCCTCATTTTACTTATCTGATGAACATTAAGTCCAGTAAAATCAGCAACCACGGTAACTTTAGCGTTATCAATCTTCTCTTCTATTTCTTTAACTGTTTTTTCTTTTTCCGGTCGAGCCACAATAACTCCTTTCGGTCCCAATGAAAAACCCTCGCAAACAACGCGAAGGTTAATTAAAATCAACCTCGGTAGGCAACCTTTAAGCTTTTAAGCACCTACTGTCTACGGCTAAAAAATTCTTTAGCTTTATAATTCCACAAAAGATTAACAAATTTCTACAAATTGGTCAATCTAAAAAATATTACTCTTCAAACATATCGCGAGTTATGCTCTGATCTACCCTGACACCGGGCCCCATTGTCGAGGCAATTGTGATTCCTTTTATATATTTTCCCTTTGCAGAAGCTGGTTTTGCTCTGATTATTTCGTTCAACAAAGTACTGTAATTCTCAACTAAATCTTTCTCAGAAAAACTTGCCTTTCCAATAATAAGGTGAAGATTCCCTATTTTATCGACCCGATATTCAACTTTACCAGCTTTAATATCTTTTACCGCTTTACCAACATCAAAGGTTACGGTGCCAGATTTAGGATTCGGCATAAGGCCTTTCGCGCCTAATATTTTTCCAAGTTTTCCAACACTACTCATAATATCAGGAGTAGCAACTGCAACATCGAAATCGAGCCAGCCCCCTTTAACTTTTTCCACCAAATCAGCGCCACCAACAAAATCAGCGCCCGCTTCCTCCGCCTCTTTAACTTTTTCTCCCTGAGCAAAAACAGCAACTTTTACTTGTTTCCCTGTGCCATTAGGAAGAACTACAGTTCCCCTAACTTGCTGATCCGCCTTGCGTGGGTCCACTCCTAAATTAAAGTGAACTTCAATAGTCTCGTCAAATTTTGCTTTTGCATTCTCTTTGATGAGTTTTATGGCCTTGAAGGGACTGTATAAATTCTCTAAATCTATCTTCTTTATAATTTCTTTATATCTTCTACTTCTTTTCATAATACCTCCTGTGGTCCTAGCGGAATTTTCCTCCCACACTATTAGTTATTAAGTTAATCGACTATCTCTATTCCCATCGTGCGAGCAGTACCTTCAATAATCTTCATTGCCGCTTCAATATCTTTGGTATTTAAATCAGGCAATTTCAACTCGGCAATTTCTTTAACCTTGGAACGTGACACTTTCCCCATCTTTTTTTTATTAGGCTCTTCTGAACCTTTCTCAATTCCCGCAGCTTCTTTAAGAAGAATAGCCGCAGGAGGAGTCTTGGTAATAAAAGTAAAGGACCTGTCCTCGTAAACTGTTATCTCAACAGGAATTATAGTTTTACCTTGAGATTGTGTTTGAGCGTTAAATCCCTTACAGAACTCCATTATGTTCACACCGTGCTGGCCCAAAGCAGGTCCAACAGGAGGCGCGGGAGTAGCTTGCCCCGCTGGAATTTGTAATTTTATCAAACCTACAACTTTCTTTGCCATCCTTTAACTTCTCCTTCCAAATATACCTCTATAATTTAGCCACTTGGTCAAAATTAAGCTCAACCGGAGTTTCACGTCCAAAAATGGAAACAAGAACTTTTAATTTGCTTTGATCCAAATTTATCTCAGAAATCACTCCAGTAAAATCAGCAAGTGGCCCTGTTTTTACCTTTACAGTTTGTCCTTCAACAAATTCAGTTTTAGGCTTGGGCTTCTCAAAACCGGTCTTCTGTAAAATTCGCTCAACCTCATTTTTTGAAAGAGCCACAGGCCGACCGCTAGATCCAACAAATCCGGTAACCCCGGGTGTGTTTCTTACCACATACCATGGGTCATCGTCCATCTCCATTTGAACTATTATATAACCAGGGAAAACTTTTTTCTGGGAAAAGATTTTTTTACCGCCTTTTATCTCAACGACATCTTCGGTAGGAACCACGACATCAAATATTTTGTTCCCCATGTCCATAGAAGATATTCTGTGTTCAAGATTGGCTTTTACCTTATCCTCATACCCTGAATATGTGTGAACTACATACCAATTCTTTGCCATCAACAATCCCATCTATTAAGCAGATATTAATTTTAAAATAATGGTAAATAAATAATCAAACCCACCGATGAAAGCAGAAAAAATTATGGTTAAAAAAAGAACAATCAAGGTTGAAGAGACTACTTCCTTCCTGGAAGGCCAAGAAACCTTTTTTAGTTCACCTTTAACATCCTTAAAATAACTTCCTGCTTTTTTACTTGATTTCTTCTTACCTGACATCAAATCCCCTTAAATCTCTCAAAAATTACAATTAAATTTAACAATACTTTCTAATACACTCATATGATTTTTATATTCTCCCTCAGGGCAACTCCGAAAAGCTAAACAACAATTCCAACTGGCAGGCCTGGAGGGAGTCGAACCCCCAACATCCGGTTTTGGAGACCGGCGCTCTAGCCAATTGGAGCTACAGGCCTATTTTTTCCCAATTAACCGTGTTATCTAGCCACCCACTGTTTAAAAACCACTACACTGTAAATATATCTTAGCGGGTCTCCTTGTGTAAAGTATGTTTCTTGCACCACTTGCAATATTTTTTCAATTCAAGTCTATCCGGATTGTTTTGCTTGTTTTTATTTGTTGTATAATTTCTTCTTTTGCACACGGTGCACGCAAATGTAACTGTCTGACGCATAAAAGCACTCTCCACCACTAATTTTCTAAAAAACACGAGTAATTAAATTATCACCATTATAAAGATATGTCAATACTAAAGAGGCCTTTTGTAGGCCTCTTTTCGATAGTCCATTTTTTCTACTTAAGTATCTTACTTATCTTACCAGCTCCAACTGTTCTTCCACCCTCGCGGATAGCAAATCTAAGTCCTTCTTCCATAGCAATTGGAGTAATTAACTCCACCTCAAATTCAGTGTTATCTCCAGGCATAACCATCTCAACCCCTTGGGGAAGAGTAACAACTCCGGTAACGTCAGTAGTTCTG
>NZ_JAUSCH010000056.1 GCF_030651595.1 Candidatus Oleimmundimicrobium sp.
GGAAGAATTACCTCCATTTCACCTTTTAGATTTTTCTGAAAAAACTCAGGTTTTTCGGTATGAACTGGAATTAAATATTTAGGGTTTATTGTTCTAATGAGTTCAAGTAGTTGGGGCCCGATGATATGACCTGAAGCGTGAAATCCCTTTTCGCCTTTTTCCGGGTCTCCAACCAGAGTTAAGTTGAAATAATCTAACCAATTTCTTAATCTATCAAAGCTTATAGCCATCTCCTCGTTAAAAGCCTCACAGGTTGAATAGATATAAATACTTCCTTCTTTAGGCATAAGGTCCGGAAGCTCGTTTATATCCCAAAAACTCATACAGACAATATAATCATCTTGGTTCTGCCTGATATCCTTGGGAGCAACTAATTTATCGGAAAATTGCTTAAGTATCTCCCGCTCCCACTTATTGATGCTTCCTTTAATTTTGTCATATAAACAACAAACGGGGTCGGTAGAAAACTCTTTAATGCTGGGGTCAATAAGCCGCATTGATTCCAGAAAATAAATATCTTTGGCGAGTAAAACAAGCTTCCTCCCCGTTTCTTCCGCCACTTTTCGAAAGGTTAAAAGACGCTCGATATTGCGCGGGCCGAAGTCTGCAATCACCAAGTTTTTCGTCCTTTTTACCGCCTCCAAGCTATTTTTGTATATTTCTTCCTCAGAAGTCATAACATCTTCATCAATATTTGTCCCCTCGCAGATTAGAGCAAGTGGTTTAAGTTGAGCCACTTTTTCCATAAATTCGCGAGTGGTATAACCCCTTCCCCCGTGTAGCCGCAAATCCCCAGTATAAACAACCCAACCGGCAGAAGTCTCAATTGCAATGGCCGCAGCCCCCCAAAGTGAGTGGTCAACTGGAAACCCCTTTACATTTAAATTTTTAATGCGATTTTTAAACTCAAGAGGCATATAGTTGAGCTCTCTGCTTGTTGAAGTTGTTTCCCAAAAAATTTTTGCTTCAGAAGAAAGTTCATCCCCATAAAGTAATTTAAACGGCCTTTGCCTTGAGGACTCTTGCCTATAATTTGTCGATTTTATGCAACCGTCTTCACATTTTTTCGGAACAAGGTAAGAAACTTCACTCTCAAAACCCGTCTTCCCGCTATCCTGGATAGCTTTGGCCAGAAAAGCAGTCATGGGACTGCAAAAAATGGGAATATCCGGTTTTAAGAAGGAAATGTATCCAGAATGGTCAAGATGAGCATGAGAAAGAAAAACACCGTCTAACTCAAGATTTCTCACTTGTTTGGTTTTAGAGACAAACTGCCAGCCTGCTTCTTCGGGTAATTCAAAATCAGAGCGATAAATTCCCTTAAGTGGAGGAAGAAGCCCCATAACCAAGGGGTCTAAAAGCCCTCGAACTCCCCGGGGACATAAAAACTCCTCGTAAAATAGGGATTTTCTTCCATAAGAGATACCAAAATCCAAAAATACGGAAGTATCCTCCGCCTCAAGGAGTATCTTGTTCCCGCCTATTTCGTTTACACCGCCATAAAGTGTGAGGTTTATCATTCTCCTTAATTATTTCAGCAAAACAAGATTTTATCCTTCATTAGCGGATAGAGTCTCCGGGTTGGAAATAGATAATTAGTTGTACTCTTCCTAAACAGCGCTGGTGCGGAAGCGCCATATGGCTATGATACCAAAAACAACAGCAAAACCAATTAGAGCTAACATCTCCGGAATCACGGCATTGAACTCAGCGCCGAAAAGTATCAGTTTATTAAAACCAGTTGTTGCCCAGCCGTGAGGAGTTATCTTAGCTAACGCCTGCATCCACTTCGGGGTGATGAACAGCGGCCACCAGCAACCACCGAGGGGTGCCAATACAAGCGAGGTAAGAACGGCAATGGAATCGGCACTTCGCTCGGTCTTAACCAAAGTGGCAAGCATGATGCTGAAGGCCGAGGACATAATCACCATGAGAACAGAAAGGATGATGACAGCGGCAGGAGCAAGCCCTATGTCAACGTGGAGCACTAAAATACCCACCGTCCAGAATATAAATATCTGAATCAATCCCTTGGCCGCCGTGCCAGCAAATATTCCACCTATTATCGACTCTCTACTTGCTGAACCGGTTAACAATCTTTCCATGGTGTTATTCTGACGCTCTCGAACTATCATTGTGGCCGAAAGAGCAGCAGCGAAAAAGACGAACATCACCAGATAGCCGGGAACAGTATAGTCGTTAACGTTAAACGGCTCAACCTCTCCAACCTTCTCCACTCCAAAATCGATGAAGGTATCTTCAAGTACAGTGTCCTGTTGAATTAAAAAAGGCTGTTGAAAAGCTTGACCTATATTGGCCATATCACCAGAAGCGGACATTTGCTCCTCAATCAATAGCCCTATGGAAGCATTGGTGACCACCTGCTGCGAACCAACTCGAGAGCCGATGACCTGAGCCAATCCGTTAAGTGCCGCTATGGTATTTACGGCCTCCGCGTCGGCCACCACTTCGAGCTGTGCGCCGTAACCCATCATTAAACCTTCGGTAAAATTTTTTGGAAAGGACAAAAATCCATCTAACTTTTTATCTTCAACTTTCTGGTGGGCCTTGTTGTAATCTTTTTCCCAGACAATCTCTGGCTCGCCGGGCTTAAGTTTTGCTTCGTCTTGGGTTTCCATCGCTTCAATTATCTGATGGCTTATGCCACCCTTTGCTTCTTGAGTGGCCAAGTGAAGTACCAATCTTTCATCTTCGGCTCCTACACCGCTTTGCATGAAATTAAACATGATTATGAAGAGAAAAGGAAAGAGCACAAAGAAAAACAAGACCAGGCGGTCCGTGAAAAAGAGCTTTATATCTTTCTTTGCGATTAACCAAACATATCTCAATTGTCCCATGTTTTTACCTTCCTTCAGGCATGGCCTTAAAAAGTATCCGGCTAAGGATTAACCCCACCACGATAACGCCACCCATGACACTAAGCTCAAGACCGATATCGGAAAGAGAACCTCCTTGGGCTATTATTGTTTTGAAGGCATCATTTGCGTAGGTATTTATGGATATCTTGCTTAGAGCGTAAAGTTTTGAAGCTTCAGGGATTTCAAAAAAGGTGCCCCCCAGCATGACCATAGCCATGGTAATAGAGACGGCAATCCAGATGGCCTGGTCTGGAGAGCGAGCCATCGAACCTATGATGAGCCCCAGTGTGCTCACCGCCGCCGAAAAAATGAGAGCTAAAACTAAGGCTTGAATAAACGAGAGTGGGGTAAAGATTTGAAAAACGATATAAGAGAGTGTAAGCAAAATGAATGTTTGTATAAAACCACGTAAGACATTGGCCAAAAACTTGCCCGTAAAGAGCTCCCCAACGCTCAGTCGGGTCGTAAGCAACCTTTCCAGGGTCCCTTTTTTGCGCTCATCTACCAAGGCTTGAGCGGTCAGGGTTATGGAGAATAGAACAAACATGGTAATGATACCAGGTAAAAACTGATTGACGGGGTCGGGCTCATCGCCCACTGTTTCCTTCACAACACCCACGATGGGATGCTCGCGTTCCCTCTCCAAAAAGCTCTCGGTGACAGTCTCAATTTGACTTTTTGAAATATCGCTATTAGCTAGAGCATTTTTAACTTGCTTCTTAACCTGAAATTCCTGGTTTATCTCCTCGGCCACCCCGCGAATTAAGCTGGCCACAATCTGACCTTCTTGACCGCCGTTTCCTCTTTGTTTAAAGAGTAATTGTGCCTGCTCACCGGAGACGAGCTTATCAGAGAAGTCCTCGGGTATATAGAACACCATCAGCAAGTCGGATCTTTTAAGTTTGGTGTCAGCCTCAGAGAAAGAAAGATATTCAATATCGAGGTTTTCGAGCTCTTCCAACCGCTCCAGAAGTATTTTAGAATATTCGCCACCTTCATCTTCGTTTACAATATGGGCGGTTCCGTGAAACATTGTTAGTCCGCCGAAGGCGCCATACATCAGGGCAAAGATAATTATGGGCAATAGCAAGCTAAAGGCCAGGTCGGCCTTGTCCTGTAAGTAGGAGCGAACCTCTCGAACGGCTACCAAAAATGCTCTAATCATGTCGTCCTTAATCCCGAATGCTTCGACCGGTTAAATTCAAGAAAACATCTTCCAGGGTCACCTGTTCAGGCGAGCCGATTTCGCTCTTAAGTTCATCGGGGGTGCCCAGTCTGATTATCTCGCCACCATCCATGATGGCTATGCGGTTACAAAGCCGATCGGCTTCTTCCATGTAGTGGGTAGTGTAGAGGATGGTTATTCCATTGTTCCGTAAGCCCTCGATGGTTTCGTAGATGTTGTTCCGCGATTGGGGGTCTATGCCCACCGTGGGTTCATCTAAAAAGAGGAACCGGGGGTGGCCCATCAGAGATATGGCCATGTTGATGCGTCGCTTCATCCCCCCTGAAAATTTTTTTATCTTTCCCTTGGCCCTCTCCGTCAGTCCCACGAGTTCAAGATTGGCAACAGCTTGGGTTTTTGCTTCTTTGGCGTTTAATCCGGCCATTCTTCCAAAAAAGATCAAGTTATCGAGAGCGGAAAGGTCTTCATAGAGAGCCAGCTCTTGAGGGCAAACGCCGATTAAATTGCGAGCTTCGTTTCCATTATGCCGAATAGAATAATCACCAATTGTCGCGTCTCCATGGTCTGGCTCAAGAACCGTAGACAACATGCGTATGGTCGTAGTTTTACCAGCGCCATTGGGGCCCAATAAGCCAAAAATCTCGCCCTTGTGGATGGAAAAAGAGACACCATTAACAGCCTTTGTATCGTTAAAACTTTTATAGAGATTCTCTGCTACCAGAAATGCCTCAGCCATAACTTTTGCCCCCTAATTTTTCTAGCTATGATTTAAAGCTGCCACATTAGCTTAATATTATATGTCTTGTGTCCAGGACTGACAATATAAACGTCTATTAAAGACATGCGGACAACCATCGATGGTTTTATTTTAAAGGTCAAATATCTAACAAACCTGTAGAAACCTTGCGATTTAAGACTTGAGTCCTCTTGCTTTCGCTTTGGTGAAATCTTCTCTAATCCAACTCACGATTGCACCCACACCAATTAGCGCAGGGAGACCGATGGTAAGCCAGAGAGGTGCAGAGCGTCACACGCACACGGCGGCAATTATTCCGGTTCAAAAAATAAGACTAATAACCCTCCCGAACCATTTCATAACATTCATCCCCTTATTTTTGACCTTTGTAAATATTGCTTTATAAATTTATTTTATCCCTACACTTAAAAATAAGCTATACATCCTTGACTTCTCTTTAGACTAAACCAACTTGCAAAATTACGAAAAAGCCAAAATCAAAATCCGAGGGGAAAATTGCCTGGCAAATAAAGTGAGGTTTATATCAAAAAACTTAAGAGATTAATGTGTAGGCTTCTTTCTTTTGAGTACTTCTTGCCAAAATGCTTTGTGTTGCTTTCCATCTTCGCCCACCACAGGCTCTTCACCAACTATTATAATTTCATCCTCTTCTTTTTTTACGAAGCACTCCTTAAATCCCCATCTTCTTTTATTTTCCGGAAGCCCTTCGCAATATTCCCACGAAATTCGACCCATCCCTTCGTAATCTTTATTCATCACCATAATCCCTTGCCATTCATATTTAATATTGCCTGCTTCGTCTCTATTCCAAGTAGTTATTTCAAGTATGTTATCCCTTATGTATTTAATTGTAGAATCACTTTGGGGTTCTGTGCCAACCACGAATCCATCCTGAGTTATATTTACTCCATATCCAATATATTCACCTGCAATAGGTCTGAACTTTTCCTCTATCACCTTTTTCATTCTCTTATCTTCCTGTTTGAGAAGCCATTTCTGAGCGATATAACCTCCAACAATAGACAAGATAGCTCCGAAAACAACCCACCCAAAAGTATCCATTTTAACACTCCTTCAAAGTTATTCCATCATCATAACCAGTCTGTTCACCAGTGCTAGACACCAGCTCAACCACTTCTCATTAAACGTTATTATCTTGAATCAAAAACCAATATGCAAATAAATCCTTTTCAAGCTCGTCAGAGTTATCAAACTTCTTTGAAACCATCTTCCAGAACCTATCGTTATGTTTTTTCTCAATCAGATGAGTGGCTTCGTGAAATATCACGTACTCTATCAAACCATCGGGCAGGTGTTTCATCAACGTATTTACAGTTAAATTTCTTCTTGTGCTGCAACTTGCCCACTTGGTTTTCATTCTTCGAAAGAAGATTTTATTGACCCTTACGCCTAGCTCTTCCGAAGCTTCTTCAATGTAAAAATGAACAAGGTCTCTCAATTCCTCGTCCGTTCTATCAATAATTTCTTTATTTGATGAATTCTTCAAACACTCCTCGATAAACACCTTTTTCCGACGAACCCAAACCTTATGTTTCTCTAAAACTGTGTCAGGATTACGGTCAAAAGGTAATACGAGTAAAAGTTCTCCCGTTCTAAATTCCAGTCGAGGATGCTTTACATTCCTATAAGAGACCTCGTGTGCCATATTATGAAGCTCCATAGTTTTCCACGCTCTCAATTAGTTTCCCGTACAAATTGTCCATCTCTTCCAAAGATAATTTGTACTTCCTCTTTAATCCCCTGACAAATCGCCTAACTTCCCTTTCCACTTCTTTCTTAATTGTCGTTTGTCCAATCCAGCCGGGGAACATACGCCTTTCCAACAAACCCGATAAGCTCTTCATTTCCCCAACCAATTCATCGCCTTCGCCCAGTTTCTCCTCAAGAATAAGCAACATTGAGTACTCAAGGTTTGAGAAGTCTAAAGTTCTTTGCCTTGCTGAAAGAGCACTCACATCATTTACTATCTCCGCACCCTCTTTGTATATTCTTTCGTAATCTTTGGTCTTCTCGTTCCAGAGTTCAAGAAGTCTCTCCACTCTCTCGGCTAAAGATTCGTAGATTGGACTCCTGTGTCTATCAACAAGAACCAGCTTATTGAGCGTAAAAAGTATATTGGCAGCCGCTTCTTTCTTGTCCTTAACCTTCTCTTCCAGTTTCTTAAGATAGTTTTCATCAAAAGTTATGGTCGGGAGCTCTCTATTGAGTTTTTCCACCTCGGTGGATTTATGAGCAAACTTTATTGTCTTTTCGTAAAACTTCTGCACATACTTTTCATAAGGAGGCTTCTGGATAACAACCTTCATGTAGTAGGTGTAAATTGCGGAAAGCCACTTATAATCTTCAAAATGTTCGAGTTTAACTTCGTCAGGACCAAGAAGCTCAAAAACTTTTCTTAATTGTCTGTACTTTTCCACAAACCTCTTTTCCTTCTCCTCGTCTGCAGTGAGTATCTCAATGGCCTTAAGTAAAGTTTCTCTTTCATATTTCCTCGACACTTCCTTAAATAACTCAAGGGTCTCCTTAATGAGAGTTACAAACTCTTCTCTTAATCCGTCATAACTTTGTAGCGCATCAGCAATATCCTCCTCGCTGTACATCTCCAAAGCTTTTTTAAACTCTTTCAAAACACCGACATAGTCGATTACGACACCTGCTTCCTTGAAGTCATTGAAGGGCCTGTTCGTTCTGGCAACCGCCTGAAGGAGACGATGTTCTTTTAACGGCTTATCGAGATACATCGTTTGCAAGATGGGGGCATCAAAGCCCGCGAGCAACATCTCGGTGACGATTAGGATTTTAGGGGATTCTTCCTCTTTAAACTTTTCAACCGCGTCTTTCCTAACATCCTTCAGATCCCTGTATCCATACCTCACCTTGGACTCGGCAACAAGTTCCTGAAGCACAGGTTCCTTTTCGCCTCTCTCCTCCATTGTCATCACAACTTCGGAGCATTCCCTGGACAGATGCTTATCTAATTCGCTCTTATAGAGGGCACATGCCTTTCTGCTCGGTGCTACTACCATGGCTTTAAACTTGCCGTCAACATTTTCTTTAAAATGCTTGGCAATATCTTCGGCTATCAACTTTATCCGCTCCGGGTTTTCGAGAAAAAGCTTTATGGCGTTTAGTTTTCTCTTTGTTTTTTCTTCTACGTCCTCCTTAATATGTTCGGGAAGCTCTTCTTCCGCCATTTCCAAAAAACCCTCAAGTAATTCTTTCTTTAAGTAAACCTTTTTTTCAAGCCGGGGCTGGTAAACAATCTTTACCGTAAAACCGTCCTCTATGGAGTCAGTTATGAAGTACTTGTCCAGATAAAGCTCTTTGGGAGGATAACTAAATTCGAGATAGGTGTCTCTGCCTCTCTTAGATATGGGGGTACCCGTTAAAGCATAGAAGAAGGCGCTTTTAAGGATAGCTTTCATTTGAACAGCCAGCATTCCATATTGAGTTCGGTGCCCTTCATCTATAAAGGCGACGACATTTTTGCGACTCATTATAGTTGTTTTGCTTTTTGATACTGCCGCAAGCTCCCTTTGTAATTCTTTGAGCTCTTCTGGCCTGAACTTGTGGATGAGAACGATGAAGACGCCCCGCTTGCCACGATAGTCATCGTAGCTTAAGACATTTTTAAGTTCGTCTATGGAGCCAATGATTTCAGGCTCCACAATGTCCATTGAGTTAAACTCTTTATAGAGTTGATCCTCAAGCTCAATCCTATCGACGATGAAGAAGATGGTGGGATTTTTAAGTGCGTTAGCATAATAGAGTTTGTTGGCTGCAAATATCATGGTGAGTGTTTTTCCACTTCCCTGCCAGTGCCAGATAAGCCCCTTGTTTTTTTCTTCTTTCCCTTCGAGGTTATCGAGAACTCTGTTTACCATCTTGTTTGCGGCCCTATACTGCATGTATCTGGTTACAACTTTAGTGGCATTACCAAACTCAATTCTAAAAAAGAGAAAGTGTTTGAGGATGTCCAAGAAGGTGTCTCGTGAAAGCATCTCAATGGTAGAGTCGATGGAATCTAAATCATTTTCTCGCCACTTGTTGGTTTTTACATCATCTTGCCAGGGGACAATGGGAAAATATTTCGCCTTGCTTTCAGCGGCGACACCAATCTGGACATATTTATAAAGTTCAGGAACGGTTTTCTCGTAGTCTTTTATCTGGCGGTAAGCATTGTGCCAACTCTCGGATATGCTCGTAGGGTTCTTACATTCTATATTTACCAGGGGAATCCCATTAACGTAAAGCACTACATCGGTTCTTATCCTCTCCCTGCCATCGTAATACACCTGCCGGGTGACAATAAACTCATTGTTCTCGATATTTTCATAATCAAAAAGTTGGATAGCTCTTAGAACCCTGTCTCTCTCAAACTTTACTGGAACGCCGAGCTTATATAAATTTAGGATGCGCTTAGCTCCTTCCATCCCTGTGCCCGCGAACTTCAGTTCATTTAAAACCTTATTTATCTCCTCATCTCCAACATCGAGTTTTTCGTTTATCTTCTCGATTGCCCTAATGAGATTAGGTACTAATAAAGGTTCTTGATAGCTCTCGCGCTCAAGTTCCTCAGCGGGGACAAACTTCCAGCCCTTCTCTTGAAGTTTCTGAACTATATAATCTTCAACTAAAATTTTCTCATCAAAAGCCATCTTGAGCTCCTACTTTTACTCGTTTTTGGCCTGTAAGCAAATCATTCATTAACCCCTTTTTAACTCTTTCAAGCTTTTCCTTCTTCTTCCTGAGAAGTTCTAATCTATTGTCAACAGTGCCCAGAATCTCAGCGATTTTCTTTTGTTCAAATAAGGTTGGAAGCGAAATAAGCATCATATTAACAACACTTTTTGTTACATGCTTAAGCCCTGCTCCTCCATGTGCTTTCTTGATTAAGAAATCAAGTCTTTGGTTAATTGCTGCTATGAAGTAATTTTTAAAAAGATCGGGTGCTTTAAAAATAACTTTAAATATATGTTGATTTAAAACAGCCTTTCGGCCCATCCATTTATGCACACCAAAAGAAGTCCCTGGTGTTCCAGACCACGCTAGCAATATCTCCTCTTTGTTAATTATGTACTTTTCAGCTACTTCAAAGTTACAGTAATTAAAGGGTTTCGATAGGTCGTTTAGATTTTGTATCCTAATTATGGGCAGACCAGCATCTGACCACTCTGTCGGCTTAAAAGCACGACCATTTATTAAATTAGCAATTTGCCCCACTTTTACTACTTTCCAGCTTGCTGGTATCCTCCCAATTTCTGTATCCTTAAATTCTTTGTGGCTGATGCCTCTGGTCAAAAGCTTTTGCATCAAGCCCTTTTTCAGCCGCTCGGTTTTCTCAATGGCTTGCTCTGTCTTCTCAATCCCCTCATCAACCGTCGAAAGAATCTCAGCAATTTTCTTTTGCTCGGGTTTAGAAGGAATTGAAATAACTTGACCATAAGCTATGTCTCTATTTAATCCTGGAGTTCCTGTTGCCATATTCAATTTTGAAAGATTTAGTGAACTTAACTTGTAGTACATCCAACTTAAGTCAGTACTATTGTCTTTCAATACAACGAAATAAGTTGTATCTATGGGCCAAAAATCATTATCAGTCCAACTTATCGCACCTATGGTACCCTTTCTACCTACGACTATCCCTGGCCTCTTTACTAGAAAATCGATGTGATAGCCAACAACACCATTTGAACCAAAGACAGGATATTTCCCCTTCTTTCTTTGAGTTTCTGTAAGCCCTTTACCGTATTCCAAGGAGATTTTATTTCCCAACTTCGCAACTTCCCAATCCTCGGGAATTTTGCCAATTGGCGTTTGTTTATGCTCATTCATTTTGTCACCCAATCCTACAAGGTTTATTTTCTAACTTAACTTCTTTCTTAGTCGTATATAATGATGAATTAACGTATAGTTGTCCCCCTAATAAATCTGCAATTATTTCCTTGCTTTCTTTAATTTCTCTGAGAAAATCGACCTGGAAACAATTCAATTCCCTACAGAAGTACAATTCTTTTTCATCTCCTCGCTTTACCATCTCTCTCAGAAAGGTTTCATAATTCTTAATTAGCGGTTGATGTCCTTTATCGCTTCCAATCCACAATGAGAATTCTACTTTTTCTAAAACTGCATCAAGGTAAGGTGATTTATTAATTATTTTTAGATATATACTTCCAGTAGGTATGTTTGAGCTTAATGAGAAAGAGATGGGATTGGTGCTTCGAACATCTATTAGAACATCATTTTTAAATTGACTTTCAGGATAAATCCTTTTTGCAATAAACGGCAAAAATTTGCTGGTTGTTTTAAATATTAACGACAAAACTAAATTATCAATCATTTTCCTTACTACTCCCTTTCCCATACTTAAAGGTCATTGGGACTTTTACCCTTCGAAAGTAATTCAAACTCTTTGATAAAAGTTTCAACCGCAATTTTTTTCATGTCTTTTAACCACTCAGGAGGTGATTTAATGAGATTTTTGCATCTTCCAATAATCTCTACTGGATTTAGAAAAGATTCAAGAGATTTTGGAGAAAGACACCATTTAACTTCTCCGACCCTATCCGTTAGTGTTTGCCTATATCCTTTAGAAAGAAACCCTTCAAGTAAATTCGCAAGATCTTGATCAGTCTCTATCGTTTTCGCTACCCATCTTTTCACAGCCTCCTCGCTTTCCCAATCTCTCCATCGATAGAGGACACCGGAAAAGTGCGGCAACTCCAGTAATCTGCCACCTGAGCTTGCCTCTTTGATTTTTTGTAAAGCTACTTCTTCCAATTCTCCTACATGCTGAAGACTCACGAGACATTCTTTTTCCGGGTCCTTCTCTTTAGCACCATATTTGCCATGTTGTTGCCCCAGAACTGCCACCTCGCCAACTATTACAGATACAGCTTGTCCGTCTCTAAATACCTTTTGCAAGATCTTGAATCTTTCTTCTTGTGAATCATACCGCTTTAGAAGTTGAAACATAATTCGTCCTATGCGGATATCATTCCCCCAACTGAATAAACCGCGGCCTTCATCTTCGAGCACGAGGAGTTTATCACCAACATCGAAAAGTGCCTGTAGGATTTCGGGTATCTGTTCCTTTGGTATATCTTTCTGGGTGAAGTCTTCTATTCTTTCGAGAAAAGCACTGACTCGTGTACTTCCATCAGGCCGATGTTGCTGTACCAACCCTAACAATTTGTTGCCAAAGGCCGTGCTTTCCTTGCCAAGCATGAGGATCGTTCGCATTTCAGAATAGGCAATCTCTCCTTCAGGAACTGCCAAACGAAAATAGACAGGAAAAATGTCAGAGCTACATATTCTTAATTGTCTTCTCCACTCCGAATCGCCGTGAATTGTATTTCCGAAGACATAATCTAATTTTGGAAAAATGCGGGCCAAGAGTTTCTTGACTGAGTCTCTATCGTTCTCGGGGAGCTGCTTAACCCATTCTTCGTGGAAGGCTTTAAGAGTATCTTTCGCATGTTGAGCTGCAACACCATAGGAGTCTACCTTGCCGGCAAACATGTCAGGATTAAAACGAATCAGATGGTAAACCTTAGTCACAAACAACCGCAGCGTCTCGATTGTAATGAAATCCACCGAGTTGACTTCGCCTTTGACTGGATGATAGTTTATTTTGAGAGTATTTGTTAGGAGTTTGATGCTTCGCACTGTGTTTATAAAATGGTCAATTCCATCCCAATAGACATTGGCAAAGTAGATTTGGTCAGCTAATTCTTCTGGAGTGTCCGCAAAAATAAGACCCAATTGTTCAAAAAGCCATTTTCGCAAGGCAGCCTTATCAGGTACTGGCAATTCGAAGGGAATTTGAACAATCTTCTCAAGATAAGCTTCACCAGGTATGCCTTGTGTTTCTTTTAACGCTTCTACAACAACCGATTTATCAAACGCTAATAGATATGTGCACCTTGGAAAGTCGGCAACAGCTTTTATTACTTTGAACAAATCTCTTATTTCATCTACAGTAAGCCTATCGATATCGTCTATAAGCACAAGAATGCGACGATTTTGTTTTCTTAGAAGGCACTTGATTTTTTCCCGTGCTTCCCAAGCTTTTTCTTCCTTGCCTATTTTTTTGAGAACAGCTGACAAAGTTTTTCCACCAAATTTACCTAGCCCAGTCGGTTCAGGTATTTCCGAAATAAGGTCAAAAAAGGTCGCGAGACTGCTAGCTATGCTTTCTAGCTTATTCTTCTGAAAAGTTTTGAGTAGCTCACGAAAAAACTGTACCAAGAGGTCCCCATGGCCAGAGAACCACCACGGATTAAATCTCATAATGATTGGCCTATTTTCCTCTGGCATTTGTGCGATATAGTGTAGGACGAAATTAAGACAAGTAGTCTTGCCAGTACCCCAATCACCATGAAGGGCAAACACAAGAGAATCCTCAGTCCTAATATTGCGAAGCGCTTCAGCTAAATTCCTAGCAAAAGGCGCGTAACCTAATCGGTCATCCTTCGGGTCCTCCAATGGAGTATCTACTAGAATCGCTTCGCTCAAATTTTGATTGTTTTGCGGCTTACTGAACTCTTCTGACACACTCAATCACTCTCCTGGTCCGCCTCAAGTTTATTTTTGTGTTAATGCGGAAACCCACAAAAAAAGCAAAATACTCTACTAGCCCAACCATCTTCTACCTTAATCTTGCGTTGACAACATGGGAGATCATATACTTTCATATCGTTAACTTCGGGAGATATCCAAGGTTCTTGTTGTTCCATCTCTTTGCCTTCAAACTGTACAGAAATCATGCCTGAACCATATTTCCGAGAAGTTCTTTTAAGTGGACGAATGAGATTTTCATTAACTATCTTTGCCATAATGTTTTTGGTTACAACACTGATGTAGGCAAGTTGTTCTTGTGTCCACCAGTTACCGCTGACTGCTGCCTGTCCACAATAAGGACAAGTAAATTCGACTTCTGAGTGTTCGTCTTCATCAAGATTTGTTGCTTCTTGTGTCTCAACCATGAAAGAGTCAAGTCCTTTCTGAGCAAGATCTGTTAACTCTTCTTTCTCTAGAAGTACCTTAAACTCTTTGCAGCAAAATGGACATTCTCGTCTGAAGTATCCGTTGTCATCAAGAGGAAATGGAAGGTTCATTTCAATATCGCTCATTTGACAACCGCTCCTTTTGTCTGGTTAAAGCGTCGAATAATTGTTGTTGAGAGAGTTGAGGCAGTGTTTATAGCAAGTTCTGCTATATTCTCTGAGACATCAGGCGGAAACTCGCCTTTTCCGTGAGCATCTCCCAATATATTCCTTAATCCACCCAAATGAGCTACAACACCTGATAAAGTGTTCATTAAGGTTAGGGTGGCTCCCGAGGAATCGAGTTTGTCAAAATTTAGAATACCACGTGTTGATTTCCAAAGGTCAGTGACCTGTTTGCTTCTAGGTAAGGACTTCCCCAATTTTTCATGACAAATGCGCATGGTGCTCTCAAGACATGCGATACTTCGAGTAACTGCATTTTCGAAATTACCATCCCGGATTGCTTCCCGAGCTTTTTCAATATCCTTATAAGCAGAATAAAAACCTTGAGCTTCAAACAATCCTCTGGCTGTAGAAATAATTTGCCTCGTTGTTTCTGCTGTAACTAAACCACAAGTACGGCAAAAATCTAAATCGGTTTCTCTTTTTCGAATCTTGCAAAAAAGAGATTCAACATTGAAAGATGCACCCCCTATGTAGGGATGGATGCGCACCTTTGGAAGGGCCGCGTCGCAGCCAACCTCTCTGAAAATCTGTCCAGCAGAGCAATTGAAACACATGGTCGGATTGACCTCGTTTGTAGTCTTATCGCCAGTTTGTCGTGCTGCTCGACATATTAGCGTGCCCATCCCAACTTGTTGTAAATGACAATCTATATTGTCATTTTCTTTCGGTTCTACAAATCCATCTGACATTTTGCAACCTCCAGATATCATTATTTATATACAACAATTAGAGCAAGCCTTTTATACACTCTATTTTGACAACCTTTTTGCCAATAAATTCTACTGTCTACCGTGTGCTGTCTACATTCAATAATCACGAACCTAATCACGAACCTAATCACGAACCTCCTCGGAAACTATTGTGCCAGGACATAACTTAAACTCCGCCCTTTGCCCTCCGATTTAATTACCTTTAAATCCACAAGTTTTCTGATTTCTTTCAATGCAGCACGATCCGAGATCTTAAACATCTCTCTTACGTCACGATTCGTTATTTTTCCGTTCTGATTTATAAATTCGATAATCCTCATCTGTCTTTCCGTTAATGCGATCTGTCCTTTCTCGGTTCGCTTTAATCTTTCAGCGCTAAGTCTCGCAACTCTTTCCCTCACAGCAGCAATGCTAACCTTAACCCCTTCGACAAAATACTCAAGCCAACCGGTTAAATCGAGAATCGTTTGGTCCACACTTTGTAATGCCCCGTAATATGATTGCCTGTCTGAATCGTAGTAGTCATCCAGACAGAAGAATTGCTTTGCGTCAAAGCCTTGCAGATAAAGAACCAAGGCAGCAAGAACACGAGCTGTTCTGCCGTTTCCATCTACAAAGGGGTGAATTCTGACAAATTCATAATGGGCTATACCGGCTTCAAGAACAGGGTCAAGTGTTTTTGCTTTAGGGGAGTCCAACCATTCAATGAGCGCCTTTATTAAACTCGGAACATCTTCATTCGAAGGCGGCCGAAAAGAGACTTCACCAGTTAATCTATTCCCCACCACGACATAACGGGTACGGTAAACCCCACAATCTGAAGGATTTTCCAACGTGTCTTGAGTTAATATTTTATGGATTTTTAAAACATTTTCCTCGGTAATATTCTTACCGTCGGTGAGTTTCTGAATGTTCTCCAAAACACCTAGATAGTTTAAAACTTCCTGTTTGTCCTTACGAGTTGCCATTACTTCGCGCCCATTAACCAGATCGCTCACCTGCTCCAAAGATAATCTGTTTCCTTCAATGGCGGTAGAGGAATGAGCGCAACGAATAATTGCCTCGCGACGGAGCGATACTTCCCATTTCGGAATAAACGGAGAATTCAAAACAAGTTCTCTCGCCGCAGCAATCTGTGTTAGATCATGTACAATCTTATCCGTGTAGCGAAACTTTGGCTTAAACATCGTTGCTCCCTTTTAGTTCTTCCAGATACCCTTCAATCTTGTTCTCAACCTCTGCAAGTTCGCCTTCCAAAATCTTTAATTCATCCCATTCTTTATCAACATCAATTTCCTCGATTTCTTCCTCAGGAAAAACATAGAGAGTAACGTTTAGATTGTAATCATTTTCCTTAATTTCCTCCAAGCTAACAACCCTTGAAAAACCATCGCCATCTGAAAATTCTCTATAAGCTTCAACGATATTTTTAATATGTTTATCCCCCAAGCGGTTCAGTTTTCTAACATCCGGATGCTGTTCGTATTCATTGCTGGCATTGATAAAGAGAATTTTTTCTTTGCGGTCGGTAGGCTTGTTCTTGTTGAGAATCATTACGGCTCCTGGTGCGCCTGTGTTATAAAAGAGTTTTTCGGGCAAAAGGATGAGGGCTTCTATGTAGTCCGCATTGAGCGCCGCCATTCGAATCGCCTTTTCTTTGCCGCCCCTAAAAAGGGAACCATTATCGATAACCACCCCGACCCTGCCAGTATCATCCTTGGTAGAAGATACCATGTGCTGTATCCAGGCCCAGTCGGCCGATTGTTTGGGAGTAAACCCTAAGCGATATCTCTCTCTCCAGAACTCTCCCTTTTTGAGGGTTTCCTCAGGATAGCCGTCTTGATTCCAAGGAGGATTGGCGATAACCACGTTAAACTTCTTAAAATCTTCGCCCTCCTTAAATTTGGGATAAAGAAGCGTATCGCCCAGAGTAACTTGGGCATTTCTGATGTCGTGAATGTAGAGATTCATCTTGGCCAGAGCAAGCGTTTTGTGATTTGCTTCCTGACCAAAAAGAAAGAGCTTATCGGCGTCGCCGTTACCCTGCTCGTCTTCAACATGTTGGTAAGCGCTTATGAGCATACCTCCTGAGCCGCACGCTGGGTCATAAACACTTTCATCGGCCTTTGGATCAAGAATCTCCACGATGAGCTTGATGACCTCTCTCGCCGTATAAACCTCTCCCTCCTTCGCTTTCTGTGGCGCAAAGTAGCTTAAAATCCACTCATAGGCATCGCCGAGGATATCAGGAGACACATGCTGAAGAGTTCTGGCGCTAAAGAGCTCGACGAGCTGTCTTAAAATCTCGGCATTTTCTCTGTTGGTTGTGAATTGAACGAAATCGACATTTTCAAAAACATCCCTAAGCTCAGGGTTTCTCTCAGCCAGAGCCTTCATGGCCTTTGAAAAGTTTTCGGGGAGTCTGGCCGGCTCTTTTCTGATGTTTTCCCAGAGAAATTCGTCCGGCAAATCAAAATCGTGATAGATTGAGTTTTTGGCTTCTTCTTTAGCTTCTTCTTCGGTGAGTCCGTCCTCAAGCGCTTCTTTGCGCGCCTGCCCAAACTCCAATTCCCACTTGTCGCTAATTCGTTTATAAAAAAGAAGAACAAGGATGAAAGTGTAATCAACCCTTGTTCTTATAAGGTCAGCTGCTTTTTTTAAGAGTCCTTCGAGGTCGCCCCTGGTAAGCTTATTTGTCTTAATTGATAAGGTTTCGGTTATGAATTCTTCTTTTCCTTTGAGTTTATAAATCCTCTTTCGGGCATCGGTGGGATCGAAACTTGCCTTAAGCCATCCCCTTTTTCGAAGCTCCGAGAGAATTACGTTAACTTGGTCCTCGCTTTCTTCAATCTTTTCTTTTAAGATATTTGCAGCATCTTCGAACCTGAAATCGGAGGTCTTGTAGGCTTCCCACAAGATTTTGTATCTTTTATCGAGCCACTTTGGTATCATAATATAATACTCCTTGCTGTTATTAGAAAAGTTATTTATTTTATACTTAGGTATTTTAGAGCACCGGCTTACTTCTGTCAATACTTTTTTGGGGAAATTCAACTATCAGCCATAAGCTATAAGCCATCTACCAATTGCCATATCATTCAAAGGCAGCTACCAGCTTCCAACCATCATCCTCCAGGAAAATCAAAAATATAAGCTTATCATTAGTCTTTAGAACCCGGGTGGGTTGTCCGTAGGCGACTCACCTTCGACACTTCGTCGGGCAAACCGGTGATTTAGAGTACTAAAAAAGCCCCACAAAATTTCTGCGGGACTTTTCAATTCTATAAATGGAGCCGGCGATGGGATTCGAACCCGCGACCTGCTGCTTACAAGGCAGCTGCTCTGCCACTGAGCTACACCGGCTCAGCTCTCTGCTTAAACCTTTTAGGACATTTTAATGAATAACTTGATGTCTTAAACTCAATTCAATTTTCCGCTTTACTCGTTGTAAGGCATTATCGACAGACTTTACATGCCTGCCCAGCTTATCAGCTATCTCTTGGTATGGCCTTCCTTCAATATAAAACTTAACAACCCTCGCTTCATAATCACTCAATATCTCATCGAAGCTTTCATGCATATTTTTGAGCTCTTCGCCATTTATCACTAAATCAATTGGGTCTAAATCATGATTGCCCTGTATAGTATCTTCCAAAGTTCGCTCAGATTCCTCTTCATAGTAAGCTGGTCTATTAAATGAAATATATGAATTTAAAGGAATATGTTTTTGCCTGGTGGCAGTCTTTATAGCGGTTATCATCTGCCTTGTTATACAAAGCTCCGCAAAAGCCTTAAAGGATGTTTGCCTATCATCACAGTAATCCCTGATTGCCTTGTAAAGCCCAATCATTCCTTCTTGAATAAGATCTTCTTTATCAGCCCCAATTAAAAAATAAGAACGAGCTTTAATTTTAACAAAAATCTTGTACTTGCCAAGAACATATTCCAACGCTGCTTTGTCACCGTTCTTCGCGGCGATTACCACATCTGATTCTTTAAAATTCCCAAATGGCAAAGACTCTTTTCTTTGAATTTGTTTAATCTTAGATGTATTAGATGACGTTGATAATTCAGTTGTTGCAGATTCAACAACCAAAGACGTAATTAATTTAGTATCTAAGTGCAAAGGATATCGCCTCCAACATTTTTTGAAATGCTAACTCCAAGCGCTGGTTTATCCCTATAAAAAATAAGCTCACGAACCGAAAAAATTATATAGGATAAAAATTTGATAATCAAGGATTATGAATTAACCGCCTAAGAGATTTTTTTACCTTCTCATCAAGACGATCCTCCAAAAAAAATTTCTTTTTGGGGCCCACTTCTTTTGCTCCAAAAAAATCCACCTTAGACTCGACAATATCTGCAACCATTTCTCCGGGCGTCTTACGCAAAACCCCGTCACTAAACACAGTTTTTTGTTGGTCATAATCGGCGGTTACAACCGTCACTCTTTTATCTCGCTTTGCTTCATAAGCAAACTTTTCGATAAAAGAATCAGCGCTCTGACCTTTTTTTGTGAAAAAAACATCAATTCCAAAAATATTTGCTCTTCTCTCAAAACCATCCCGGCCGCCAGAGGCATCAAACACGACTACCACATCACATTCTTCCACCGTACCATAATTTGCCAAATCCTCAATCAATTTCACTCTGGCTGTTTCTAAATCCCCCATAAGTTGCCTATATCTTGATTCTTGGTTTATGACGTTGTAACCATCAACAATTATAAGTTCTTTCATAAAATACCTCTTAAGTCAGTAGTTAACTAGGTGATTAGTTGGCTGGTTTGTTAGTTGGTTTTTTACTCTTTTAACCTTCAACTTTCCACTTTTAACTTTACCCTATACCCTTTACCCTCTTATCCTTTGTCTCCTGGCTTCACACATTAAAATAGCTCCGGCAACAGCAACATTTAAGGAATTTACTTTGCCAAACATGGGTATCTTAATAAGAAAATCACATTTTTCCAGCAAGAGCCGGGCAATCCCTTTGTCTTCTCCGCCCAAAACAATGCATAGTTTCCCGGCTAAATCAGCATCATAATATTTTTTTTCAGCTGAGGCGTCAGCTCCAAATATCCAAAAACCGTTCTCTTTTAACCTTTCAACTGCCTGCACTAAATTACTAACTTGAATTATCGAAACATGCTCAATAGCCCCCGCGGAAATCTTACAAACAACCGGAGTTATTCCCACCGAACGTTTTTTGGAAATGATAATTCCGTCAACTCCACAAGCTTCAGCTGAGCGAATGAGGGAACCAAAATTTTGAGGGTCGGTAACTTCATCCAGAATTAAAACCATTGCTTCAGAAGTTTTGTTAACTTTAGCCAAAAAATCTACAAGAGGCTGATACTCAAAATCTTCCGCATAAGCTATTATGCCCTGATGCGTTTCGATGTGTGAGTGAGACTCTATTTTCTCCTTCAGAACCACCTCAATGGGCACACCTTTTCTTTTTGCCAAAACTTTAATTTTTTTTATAACTTCGTTTTCTTTAATCCCCTTGGCTATAAATATCTTCTTTACTCTACGCCCGCCTCGCAAAAGTTCAAAAACCGGGTTGCGCCCTTCAATGATATCCACAAGTAAACATCTCCAATACTTAACCTTAGCCATCATCGCCCTTTAAAAATTACCTGACAACCTTGAGGGGTATCTTTTAATTCAAAACATTGGGCGTTAAGCTCATTTCGAATAATATCCGCCGTGACCCAGTCTTTTTCTTTTCGAGCTCTTTCCCTGCCCTCTATTAGAGCACTCAGTGCTTCATTCTTATCATTAAAAGTATGATTAAGAATCTTCTCGGCAATTTTAAGAATACTGTCCGGAAATTCATCGGCAGTTTTTTTTGCCCCAAGCTCAATGCCCAAAACTGATATAAGTTCAATTAACTTATCGCGTGCCTCTAATAACAAATCTTTGGCCCTCACGCTCAAATTCTTCTGGCTTTCCTCTAAAAAAAGATTCATTTCTTTCACAAACTCAAAAATAACTCCCAAAGCAGAAGCTGTGTTAAAATCGTCGTCCATTGCCTCAAAAAAATTGCCCTTAACATCTACAATAGTCTTTTCAAACTGTTTTACCTTTGACTCTTCATCACGACCCACTATGCTCGATTTTGCTAAATAATTAATATTGTAAACTGCAGTTTTCAGCCTTTCTAAGGCTGAAGCAACCGCCTCTAAATTTTCTTCACTGTAATTTATCGGACTCCGATAATGAGTGGAGATAAAGAACATTCTTAAAACATTTGGGTCGTATTTTTTTAAAATTTCCCTTACTAAAATCACGTTACCAAGTGACTTTGCCATCTTTTCTTCTTTGATATTAACAAACCCGTTGTGAAGCCAGTATTTAACAAAGGGCTCTTTACCCGTGCAAGCTTCGGCTTGAGCAATTTCGTTTTCATGGTGGGGGAATATTAAATCTTGCCCTCCCCCATGAATATCAAAACTTGCTCCAAGATACTTTGAGGACATTACTGAACACTCTATATGCCAACCAGGACGCCCTTCGCCCCACGGACTGTTCCAACTTGGCTCTCCTGGTTTTGCCGCCTTCCAAAGAGCAAAGTCCATCGGAGAGTGCTTTCTCGTATCTACATTTACTCTTTCGCCGGCTCTCATTTCATCGATTGCTCGACCAGATAATTTGCCGTAACCTTTAAACTTCTGAACCTCAAAGAAAACGTCCCCATCAACTTCATAGGCAAATCCTTTTTCAAGCAAACACTTAATTGCATCGATCATTTCTTTTATGTGTTCTGTTGCTCTTGGCTCAATTTGGGGCGGCTCATTTTTAAGGCCGTTCATATCTTCATGAAATGCCTTAACGTATTTCTCCGCGATTTCTTTAGTACTTAGCCCCTCTTCGTTTGCCCGGTTTATAATTTTGTCGTCCACATCAGTCAAATTACGAACATAGGTAACATTGTAATCTCTGTATTTTAAATAGCGATAGACGACATCAAAAGCCACATAACAGCGAGCGTTCCCTATATGTATGTAGTTATAAACAGTGGGTCCGCAAACATACATTGAAACTTTCCCTTTTTCGCGGGGGATAAATTCCTCTTTTTTTCTACTCAAAGTATTATAAATTTTAATGCTCACTATCTTTCCTCATCTCTCGAACCGACTGCTCAAGTTTATCAATCCGGTGGTGTAATGAGTTAAGGGTTTCCGCTACCGGATCAGGAAGACGCTCATGATGAAGATCTACGGTGGGAATACGCTTGCCCTCACTCCTGACAACCCTTCCCGGAACACCAACAACTGTGCTGTTTGGCGGGACAGAATTAATTACCACAGCTCCTCCGCCAATAACTGAATTATCATCGATGGTTATCGACCCTAAAACCGTAGCCCCAACTCCAATTACAACATTGTTACCAATTGTCGGATGACGCTTTCCTTTTTCTTTACCAATTCCACCTAAAGTAACTCCCTGATAAAGAGTAACATTATCGCCAATTTCAGTTGTTTCCCCAATAACTACACCCATTCCGTGATCGATGAAAAAACTTCTTCCAATTTTTGCCCCGGGATGGATTTCAACACCAGTTAAAAACCGACTCAGGTGCGAAATTAATCTGGCAATAAGTTTTAAATTTCTTAAGTAAAACCAGTGGGCAACCCTATGAAATCTTAAAGCGTGAAAACCAGGATAAGTTAAAAATATTTCCAAAACGCTTCGTGCCGCAGGGTCTCTATCTTTAACCGCCTGAATATCACCTTTTAAAGTGTTAAACAAGTTTTATTGCCTCCTCAATTCTTTCCAAACATTTTTCTTTCCCAAAAACCGAGATCACATAAAACAATTCAGGCCCGGATAGAGCCCCGGTAAGAGCTACCCGAATAGGATGATAAACTCCTTTCCCTTTGATACCATGTGATTTTAATTCACCCGCAACCTCTTTGAGAATTATTTTTGCCTTCTCAATATCAATTTCATTTGCCTTAGCTAAAACTTTCTTGAGTACCTCAAACACTTTTGGCACTTGCTCTTCCTTTAACACTTCTAAAGCATCTTTGCTATACTCTGGTTTATCTTCAAAAAAGAGTTTAGAACTTTCTTTTATATCCGAGAGAACAACAAGGTTCGTCTGAACCGCTTCCACAACTTTTTCAATCCAAGCAACTTTTTTAGCTGTTGGCTTAGCATTAATATATCCTGCTTCTTCAAGGTAAGGTAAGACTAAATAAGTTAACTCTTTGATAGACAATTTTCTTATGTGTTGGCCGTTAATCCATTTAAACTTCTCAATATCAAAAATAGCTGGACTTTTTGAAATCCTGTCGATTGAAAAAACTTGAACAAGCTCCTGAAGAGTAAAAATTTCTCTTCCATCACCCAATGACCAGCCAAGAAGGGCAAGACAATTAACAAGGGCGCTCGAAAGAAACCCCTGCCTACGATATTCTCCTATCGATGTTGCTCCGTGTCTTTTGCTAAGTTTTGCGTGATCTGGCCCCAAAGTCATCGAATTATGAGCAAATTTGGGAATCGGATAACCCAATGCTTCAAAGAGAAGAATGTGCCTTGCCGTATTTGCCAAATGGTCCTCACCTCTTATAACATGAGTTATCTTCATAGCCGCATCATCAACAACAACAGCAAAGTTAAAGCTTGCCATTCCATCAGAGCGAATTAGAATAAAATCTCCGATAATATTACTATCAAATTCGACATCCCCTTTGACCAAATCGTGAACCACAATTTTTCTTTTCGGAACCCTGAAACGTATAGTGGGTTTGCGACCTTCTGAAATCAAACTCTTTTCATCTTCAGAAGTTAAATTTCTACATTGTCCATCGTATTTCGGCATAACCCCCTGCTTAATTGCTTCTTCGCGTCTCTCTTCAAGTTCAATTTCAGTACAGTAACATCGATAAGCGAGCCCTTTTTTCAAAAGTTCGTCCGCGGCTTTTTTGTACAGTTCCCCTCGCTGGCTCTGATAATAAGGCCCGTATTTGCCACCTACCTCTGGCCCCTCATCCCAATTCAATCCCAACCAGCTAATATCTTCAATGATGGAACGCTCATACTCAACTGTTGAGCGACTGCGATCTGTATCCTCAATTCTCAATATAAAAACACCATTTTGACTCCGTGCAAAGAGCCAGTTAAATAAGACTGTCCTGGATGTCCCAATATGTAAATGCCCCGTGGGACTCGGAGCAAACCTTACTCGAATATCTTTCACAAACACACACTCCTTTTATAGTTGTCAGTTGACAGTCGTGAGTCGGTAGTTATTTGATTCCTTAGTTACATGACTACATGGTTTCTAAGTCACCATGTTTCTGTGTTTTATGTCCCTAACAACCATCAGCCATAAGCTGCTTTGCAGTTAATTGCAAAATTATTTTTCGTTTTAAAACTTTAAAATTTCCAATCTTCCTGCCTGCCGGTCGGCACGGCAATTTACAATTCTTCTTAACCCTCTGCCCGTTACCCTTTTATTTTTCCTTTAACAGAGCAATGGCTTGGGCAGCTATTCCTTCACACCTTCCGGTAAAACCCATTCCTTCGGTGGTCGTAGCTTTGAAATTTATTTGGGATTTGTTAACTTTTAAAATTTTTGAAATTTTTTCTTTCATTTTTCCCCAATAAGGAGCCAATTTGGGTTCCTGAAGAATTACCGTAGCATCTAAATTAACAATCTTATATCCTTTTGAAAACATAAGCTCAGTAATATCAGACAACAAATCCAGACTGCAAATTCCCTTATATTTATCAGATGTATCGGGGAAATGACTCCCTATATCCCCTTCACCGATTGCACCTAAAATTGCATCAATAATAGCGTGGGTCAAAACATCCGCATCTGAATGGCCTCCCAAACCCAAATGATGAGATATTCCAACTCCCCCTAAAATTAAAGGACGCCCTTCTATAAATCTATGAGCATCGTAACCAATTCCAACTCTCATTTCGTAAATCCTCTTTTTCTTAAAATTCCCTCTGCTACCTCTAAATCTTCTTGAGTAGTAATCTTTATATTATCGTACGAACCCATAATCATTCTCACTTTATAACCAAGTCTTTCAACAAGCATTGAATCATCAGTTCCACAAAAACTATCTTTTTTGGCCTTTTCGTAAGCTTCTATTAAAATAGAAGTTAAAAATACCTGCGGCGTCTGGGCACACCAAATATTTTTTCTAAGTAAAGTTTTACTTATCTTATCATTGTCGACCACTTTTATCGTATCTTTTGCCGGGACACCAACCACCACACCATGCCAACCTTCCAGAGAAGATATTGCCTTAATTAAGATTTCAGAAGTCACAAAAGGCCTCGCACCATCATGAACCAGTGTAATTTCAGCAGTTGGAGGAAGAAGACACAATCCGTTGTATACTGAATCTTGTCTTTTCTCACCGCCTTCAGCCACTTTTAAAACCTTTTTAAACCCATGCTTCTCTACAATCTCTTTTTGACAAAATTCTACATCATTAGAGTTTACCAAGAGAATTACTCTATCAATTGCCGAACAATCTTCAAAAACAGACAAGGTATGTGTTAAAACAGGTTTCCCCAATAAAAGCAGATATTGCTTACTACGCCCCATTTTCATCCGACTACTTTTACCTGCTGCAACAACTATAGCTACATTCATCTACCCTCCGTTTTGCTTTCTCCCCCGACTTTCGGTTTAGCAAATATCATTCTCCCCGCCGATGTTTGTAAGGCGCTTGTCACTAAAACTTTGATTTCTTGGCCTATGTTGACGTTTCCTCCTTCAATGACCACCATTGTACCGTCATTTAAATAACCAATACCCTGGCCAACCTCTTTGCCTTTTTTAATGACATATATGTTTATCTCCTCACCGGGTAAGACCACGGGTTTTAGTGCGTTTGCAAGCTCATTTATATTAAGGACCACAACGTTGTATAACCCAGCAACTTTATTTAAATTAAAATCATTTGTAACGAGGGGTAACCCCATATCTTTGCCCATTTGAACTAATTTAGCATCAACGTTCGAGATTTTTGGGTAATCTTTTTCAACAATCTTTACCTTCACATTTGGTTCCTCTCGCAATTCATGAAGAACATCTAAACCTCGGCGGCCTTTACTTCTTTTCAACGAATCTTCTGAATCAGCTATAGCTTGAAGTTCTTTTAAAACAAAGGCGGGAACAATCAACTCGCCACTTATAAAACCGGTTCTGCAAATATCGACGATGCGCCCATCTATAATTACGCTCGTATCGAGGATTTTTTTGAGAGGAATGAATTTCTTTCCGTGTATTTTAGACTGACTCAAAAACTTAAAATTTGAACTGATATCTTCCTTCTTACGCAACCCAAGCCACGTCCCAAGATAGCCCAATATCACAAAGATAAGCATCGCTAAGTATGGCCCAAATACTGGAATTTTCCAAAGAGGTAAAGATACAAGGGTTGCTAAAATTAAGCCGACAATTAAACCGGCAACCCCTACAATTATGTCTAGAAGTGGTACTTTTTGGATGGTCTGTTCCATCCAATTTAAACCCTTAGCGGTTTGGATACCTACTACGCCACCTATAAAATATCCTATACCAGCGCCGATTATAATATATAGTATAATGCCGAAAAATGATGGCCCCGGGATGGAAATTTGATAAAGATTAGCAAGTTCAGCTCCGCCAACTGCGCCAAGGAGAGTAAATATCAAACGGATAATAGTTGTTAACATCGAACCCTCCTCCTGATAAAACTTATTTTTTAATACCTATTTCTCTTGCCTCCTTTCTCAAGTTTTCTTAAAAAAATGATAACATAATTTTAAAAACACCGTCAAAAAAAGATCATTTTATAACGATATTTAACAGGGATTCTTTCTTGACAATTAAAATAGATAAAACCTATAATAATTTTAGCTTAAATAATCTGCAACAGAGGGTGATGTAATGAGTGATAAGATATGTAAAGAGTTCCAGGATACAGTCTCTGAATATCTGATAAGACATAAAAGTATTATCGATGTAATGTCAAAACTCCAAGAAGCAACAGCTCACGTAAATAGAGCTATAAGTAAAGCTGTGACTAGCTGTGGATGTTTAAAAATCAAGGCCTCAAAACAACCAATTCCCAAAGATGCAACTTTATCTGAGATATCAGAATATGTCCGCACTCACCTTGAAGGAAAACTTTGTCCCAATTGCCTTGAAGCTATTGAGGCTGAATTAGGAAATACAATGTTTTATTTAGCAGCTACGTGTACACTTTTGGATTTGGATCTTGAAAAAATTATCACTCATGAGAATAACCGAATTTCCACCCTGGGAGTTTACAGTCTAACCTAAATAGTTACCATTTTTCAGCTGCCAGCTTTCGGTCTCCAGAAAAATTAAAAACATAAGTTTTTTATTAATTTTTAAAACCTGAATGGGTTATTTGTAGGAAATTTATCTGATAGTAAATAAATTTAGATATATTGTTCTAAGGTGCTGTGACCTCGAAGTCTCTTTAGACCTTCCCAGATAGCTTTCGCTCTTACCTCTCCTATCCCCTCAACCTCATCCAGATCTTCTATGCTTGCCTTGATTATTGTCTCCAAATCGCCAAATTTCTTTATAATCTTATTCACTATTGTTACCGGAAGACGCGGAATCTTCCTGAGTAAACGATACCCTTTTGGATGAACAATCTTATCCAGAATATTAACGGTATCACCTTCATATCCAAGTATCCGGCATATGTTAGTTAAGTCTAGTAACTCCTCAGAAGAAAGTCGCCTAAGCTCTTTTGCAGCTTTCTCAGCTCTTCTGCTATCTTTACAATAATCTTTTAACACCATCATATTATCTTCTTCTACGCGAACCATAAGTTCCTCTAGCTGCATTTTTATTAATCGGCCTTCGGAGCCAAGCTCGATTATATACCGTTCCACTTCATCAGCAACTCTTTTCACCATTTCAAACCGCTGAATAATTGACCCTACATCCAAGAGCGTTACAAAATCCTGAAATTCAAGTGAATTTAAATTAGTAGAAACTTCATTGAGCCTAATTTTATATTTCTCAAGCGTTTGTAGAGCTTGATTGGCTTTGGCTAACAATGCTCGAATATCTTCAAGCACATATTTATAGTTGCTCCAATATAATGATATTACATCCCGCCGCTGTGAAATTGAGACCACCAAAGCATTGGTTTGTTTCGCCACTCGCTCAGCAGTTCTATGCCGCATACCAGTTTCATCAGTCGAGAGCATTGGGTCTGGTACCAAGTGAATATTTGCTCCTAAAATTTTCTTTAAGTCCTGGTCTAAAATGATGGCACCATCCATCTTAGATAACTCAAAAAGTTTTTGGGGATGAAGTTCAACATTTAGTTCAAATCCGCCATCGCAAAGTTTTTCAACTTCTTCAACATCGCCTATAACAATCAATGCTCCCGTTCTTCCACTTATAATTTGCTCCAAAGCATCACGTATAGGTGTGCCGGGAGCCACTATCTTTAAAACATTAATCAAAGTTGTTTTCTTCTTTTCACTCAATATTCAAGCCACCCCAATCATCATTAATTTAGATATTTCAATGCTTCTCGAACATTTTTTACAGGCAAAAGCTCAATGTCTAAACCTTTATTTTTTATATCGGCATCTTGCGCCGGTAAGATTACCCTTTTAAATCCGAGACTCGCCGCCTCGGCTAAACGCTTCTCAACTTGGCTTACGAATCTTACTTCTCCCGCCAATCCAATTTCACCAAAGGCAGCCACATCAGCTGGTATCTTTTTATCAAGGTAAGATGAAGCCACAACAAGAGCAATCCCCAAATCAGCTGCCGGCTCCACAACTTTTATTCCCCCCGTAATATTTACATAAACATCACACTTTTCAAGATGATGACCCATTTTTTTCTCAAGAACCGCCAAAACTAAAGAAAGACGATTAAAATCAAGTCCCGAACAAAGACGACGGGGAATATTTAAGTAAGAGCTGGATGTTAACCCCTGCAATTCCACAAGGAGAGGCCGATTGCCTTCCATTGTAACAACTACAATGGAACCAGGAACATCAGTGGGCCTCTCAGCTAAAAAAAGCGCCGACGGATTTACAACCTCTGTAAGACCCTTTGAAGTCATCTCAAATATACCCACTTCGTTAGTTGAACCAAAGCGATTTTTAACTGCCCTTACTACTCGGTAGTTGCGATGTGTATCTCCTTCAAAATATAAAACCGTATCAACTATATGCTCCAATATTTTAGGCCCGGCTATAGACCCATCTTTGGTCACATGCCCAACAATAAAAGTTGGAAGACCCTTCGTCTTAGCTATTCTAAGCAAGCGTCCCGTAAATTCCCTTACCTGGCTTACACTCCCCGGAGACGAAGAAATATCAGAACAAAACATCGTTTGGATTGAATCGATAATAAGAAGCGCGGGGTTTATCTCTTCAATCTGGCTTTGAATATAGTCAAAATCAGTTTCGCATAAAATAAACAGGTTGGGTGAGAGTTGCCCTAACCTATTCGACCTCATCTTTATCTGTTTGGCCGATTCCTCGCCCGAGACAATTAAAACCTTGTTACCGGATAACGCCATACTATTGGAAACTTGGAGAAGAAGTGTCGATTTGCCTACACCGGGCACCCCGCCCAGCAAAACCAGGGAGCCGTCTACAATACCTCCTCCTAAAACTCTATCTAGTTCCGGAATTTGCGTTGGGAGACGTTTTTTCTCTGCTTCCTTTATGCTGATTATATCCTGAGCTGGATTAAATGATTTAAAAGCGTTGCTTTTTGGAGTCTTTGCGACAGACTCTTCAACTATGGTATTCCACTCTCCACAGTCCGGGCACCTTCCTAACCACTTTAAAGAGGTATAACCGCATTCTTGACAACGCATTATAGTTTGGGTTTTCCGCATACTAAACTCTTTCTAGCTAAGTTGCACTTTTTCCTTCTCGGGTTCAAATATTACTTCGCCATTCCTAGTATCAATTTTAACCTTATGTACTTTCGCAAAATCACCGCGCAATATAGCATCTGAAAGTGGATCTTCAACCAACCGCTGAATTGCTCTTCTGAGTGGCCTTGCTCCTAAAGCGTGATCATAACCTTTTTTAGAAAGCAATGTTTTTACTTCGTCGGTTAAAACAATTGATATATTCTTTGTTTTAAGTTGTTTTTCAACTCGCTTAATCATTAAATCAACGATAGACTTGATATCCTTTTCGCTAAGTTCATGAAAGACAATTGTATCATCCACTCTATTTAAAAACTCAGGTCGAAAGGTCTTTTTAAGTTCGCTCATCACCTTTTTCTTCATCTCAATGTAGGGTAAAGATTCTCCCGATTCTTTCGAGAAACCAATTCGAGTGGTTTTCTGTATCATACGAGCACCGAGGTTCGAAGTCATAATCACAATAGTATTCTTAAAATCAACGACACGACCTTGAGCATCAGTTAATTTCCCATCCTCTAATATCTGTAAAAGCATGTTAAAAACATCCGGATGAGCTTTCTCAATTTCATCAAATAAGACAACGGAGTACGGTTTGCGCCTTACAGATTCAGTAAGCTGACCCCCTTCTTCATAGCCAACATAGCCGGGAGGAGAACCAACCAATCTCGATGTGTTGTGTTTCTCCATATATTCCGACATATCAAATTGCAAAAGCGCCCCTTCATCACCAAAGAGATATTCGGCTAAGGCGCGCGCCAGTTCCGTCTTGCCAACCCCTGAAGGCCCGAGAAAAATAAACGAACCAGTTGGTCTTCGAGGATCCTTTAATCCAGCTCTGGTTCTTCGAATAGCTTTGGAAATGGCCTTAACGGCCTCATCTTGTCCAACAACTCTTTTATGGAGAGCTTCTTCCATACAAAGCAATTTTGCCGATTCTTCCTCCGTAATTTTTACCACTGGAATGCCGGTCCATGCTGAAACAACTTCTGCCACTTCTTTTTCTTCAACTTTTTCCGCATCCGTGAGTTTGGGTTTCTTCCAACTCTCAATAATTTGTCTCTTTTTCTTGATAAGAGATTTTTCTTCATCACGTAAATCAGCAGCTTTCTCAAAATCTTGTTCCTTTACCGCTGCCTCTTTTTCCTTTCTTGTTTGATATAGCTCACTCTCAATCTCTTTCACTCCGGAAGGAACCGTCATCAACCTCAATCTAACTTTAGAGGCCGCTTCATCAATTAAATCAATTGCTTTATCAGGCAAAAACCTATCAGATATATATCTATCTCCAAGATAAGCAGCAGCAGAAATTGCGTCATCGGTGATATTCACATGATGGTGTGCCTCATAACAATCCTTTAGCCCCTTTAAAATATTTATCGTCTCATCAATAGTCGGCTCATCAACCATAATTGGTTGAAATCTGCGTTCCAAAGCCGAATCTTTTTCAATATGTTTCCTATACTCATTCAACGTGGTAGCTCCAATGGTCTGAATCTCACCACGCGCCAAAGATGGCTTGAGAATGCTAGCCGCATCAATAGCTCCTTCAGCTGCACCGGCTCCAATAATAGTATGAAGCTCATCGATAAATATAATAACGTCTCCCCTATCGCGAATTTCTTTCATTATCTTTTTTAATCTTTCTTCAAATTCTCCGCGGTATTTAGAGCCAGCGATTAACAAGCCTAAATCAAGTGCATATATCTGCTTGTCTTTTAGTGTTTCAGGAACTTCGTTTTTCGCTATGAGCTGAGCTAATCCCTCAACTATTGCCGTTTTTCCCACTCCAGGGTCACCTATTAAAACAGGATTATTTTTAGTTCTCCTTGAGAGAATCTGCATTACTCTTTCTATCTCTTTCTTTCGACCTACTGTGGGATCAAGTTTATTTTCCAAAGCATATTGGGTAAGATTTCTTCCAAACTCATCAAGAAGATTTTTTTTCTCTCTTTCCACCTGTGGTTCTATGATTTTATCTTCATAATGGCCGCTTAGAAGCTGAACGGTTTGCTCATAAGCGCTTTCAAAATCTACCCCCGACTCCTCAAGAACTTTTGCCGCAATTCCTTCCTTTTCTTTTATTAAACCAAGTAAAATGTGCTCGGTCCCAATATAGTTGTGTCCAAGTCTTAAAGCTTCTCTTAAAGAAAGCTCTAAAGCTTTTTTAGCCCGGGGCGTAAAAGGAATGTGGCCAATCGGTTCAGTTGCCCCCATTTCAGTTTCTTCTTCAATTTGTTCTTGTATGTCTTCTAAGCTAAGACCTAAGTTTTCCAATACTTTAACGGCTATGCTCTCTTTTTCGTGAATTAATCCCAACAGAAGATGCTCGGTTCCAACATAATTTTGTTTTAGCATCTTGGCCTCTTCTTGAGCAGAAACAATTACCCTTTTAGCCCGCTCAGTAAATCTCTCAAACATTTAAACCACCCCTTCCCGCAACTCAAATAGCTTGTGTTTTATAAGGTTAGCTCGAGCTATTAACTCAGAATCTTCATCAACGTCTTTTCCAATAGAATCACGAAGATGAGCAGGTTTTATAAGCATCATTAGTTTTGTTACCTGGTTACAACTCAAATTAGGTAAAATGTTAAGGTCAATGCCTAGACGAATCATTGATAAGTAATCAATGGCCTCTTCGAAAGAGATTAATTTTGCATGGGTAAGAGTACCCCATGCTCTTGAAACTTCATCTATCAATTTGATCTTTTCCTCTTTCGCTAAAATTTGTCTAGCGGCTCTTTCTCTTTCTATTATATTTTTAGACACTTTTTGTAAATCATCAATGATTTCATCCTCGGACTTACCTATTGTTGTTTGATTGGACACCTGGTAAAAATTTCCCGCTACGTCGGTCCCCTCTCCAAAAAGTCCCCTCACGGTTATGTTGGAATTCGATAAATTCGAAAACAATAATTCCACTTCATCATTAATTGCCAAAGCCGGCAGATGCATCATAACTGAAGCCCTCATGCCCGTGCCGATATTGGTTGGACGTTCAGTTAAATATCCCCGGTGCGCAGAAAACGCATAAGGTAAGTGTGAACTCAATCGTTCATCAATTTCATCCGCAATCTTCCAAGCTTTTTGCAGCTGAAGCCCGGACGAAAATGCTTGAATGCAAAGATGGTCCTCCTCATTAATCATGATACATAAGTCAGTATTTTTCTCACTTAGAATAACCGCCAAGCCTTTTTTCTTAACATTGAAGGTTGGGCTTATCAGATGTTTTTCAACCAAAATATCTTTTTTTTGTGGGGCAAGCTCTTCAGAAAAGATTAAGATGAGATCGTTAAAATCACACTCACCAGTAATAGCTTTTAAAATAAAACCCCGAACTTCGCTTAATTGAGCTTCAGTTGCCCAATGAGGAAAGGTAAAATTAGTTAAATTCCTGGCAATCTTTACTCTGCTACTTACAATCACATCCGAATCTGAGCTCTCATCTTCTATCCAATTACTGAAATTCGACTTAAAAGTAATCAAATTAACTTACCTCCAGAGAAATGTTCTTCTCCAAATTGCTAATTTCATCTCTTGCCTTGGCAGCTTTTTCATACTCTTCTTTTTTAACGTATATCTTTAGTCGCTGTTGTAACCGCATTAATTTTAACTCAAGTTTAACTTGTTCATTTAAATTGCTTGGAGTCTTGCCCACATGTTTCGCTTCGCCATGGATTTTTTTAAGTAATAAAGAAAGTTTTGACCCAAACGATTTGTAACACGCGCTACATCCCAACCGTCCACTCTTACAAAAATCACTCAATCTTATCCCACATGTAGAACAAACCAATTCATCCTTCTCCTTAAAATCTTCAAGTAAAGAGTTTTCCTTGAAATCAAAAAGAGTATCACTTAAAAATTCAGGTAGCTCAGTGAATTCATTAAAAGATAAAATACCATTCCAAAACTTCATCGCGCAATCTTTGCATAAATGAGTTCTAAAGATTTTACCATTCGCAATTTTAACCAAATAAATATAGGGTTTATTTTTATGACATTCATCGCAAAACATGATTTGTATCTCCTAAAAAGGTTGTCTGATTATCTAATTTTATTTTATCATTCGCCACAATTTTTAGCCATGCAGCTTTAATTTAAAAAATCTACGAATGATGATGCGGAAACGCTCTAACTGAAGTTTAACTTTCCGGTTTCATTTGAGGAAAGAGAATTACTTCTTGAATCGAGTGAGAGTTGGTTAAAAGCATAATCAACCTATCAATTCCTATGCCGAGGCCCCCTGTCGGAGGCATTCCATATTCCAGCGCCCTAAGAAAATCTTCATCTATGCGCTGAGCTTCTTCATCATTTTCATCCAATTGTTGCTCAAAACGCTTTCTTTGCTCCAAAGGATTTATTAATTCGGAGAAAGCATTGGCTATTTCCCTTCCAGCAATAATTAATTCAAATCTTTCGGTAAGATTCGGATTATCGGGGTGCTGTTTAGCCAATGGCGTTACCTCAATTGGATAATCTTTTATAAACGTAGGCTGAATAAGTTGTCCTTCAATAAGTTTATCAAAAATTTCCGTAATTATCTTTCCTTTGCCAAAATTATCTTTTATTGCCACTTGATGTTGCTTGGCTATGGCTTTTAATTCACCGATTTCCATTTCAAACGAGAGTTTTATGCCCGCGAATTTCTCAATTGCCTCAAGCATCGTGTATTCCCGCCACCCATCGGAAAAATCAAGCTTATTGTCCTCATATTCAATTATCGTAGAATCACATAGTTCTTTAACTACTGAGCTTATAAGTTCCTGTGTAAACTTTATCATATCATTATAGTCAGCATATGCTTGGTATATTTCAAGCATTGTGAACTCGGGATTATGCTTTGCGGACATCCCTTCATTCCTAAAGTTTCTATTGAGCTCATATACTCTTTCAAGCCCTCCCACAATCAAGCGTTTTAAATAAAGCTCGGGAGCTATACGAAGATATAGGTCAATATCTAAAGCGTTGTGGTGAGTGGTGAAAGGCCTTGCAGTCGCCCCTCCAGGAATGGATTGCAACATAGGAGTTTCTACTTCCAAAAATCCCTTTTCATCTAAAAAGTTTCGTATAAACTTAATTATCTTATTTCTTTTAATAAATAATTCTTTAACACCGGAATTTACTATTAAATCAACGTAACGCTGACGATGCCTAATCTCAACATCTTTTAAACCATGCCACTTTTCTGGGAAAGGCCGAAGAGATTTAGATAAAAGCTCAAATTTATCAACCGCAATTGACAGTTCTCCGCGGTGGGTTTTAAATACTAGCCCTGATATTCCTACCCAATCCCCAATATCTGAATCAGTGGAAAAATGATACGCCTTTTCGCCTAACTTATCTATCGACAAATATAGTTGAATCTTTCCCGAGACATCGCTAATTACGGCAAAACTTGCTTTGCCATGTTTCCGAAGAGCCATGATTCTTCCGGCTACGATAACCCTATTATCAGTATTTTCGCCGGGCTGAAGATTCTTGTGGGTTGATATAATTTCAGAAATATAATTTTTCTGCTCAAATTTTCCCTTGTAAGGATTTATGTTTGAGGATACCAACTCCTGTAATTTATAACGGCGTTGAATCATTAGCTCGTTAAGTTCTAATTCATTATCTTCCATTATTGCCTTTCAATAGCTCCTTAAATTTATTATTTAATTTCAGATATCAAGTACTCCAATTTTCCGAGAGGAGCTTGAACCATTACTTTATCCCCTGGTTTTTTGCCAATAATAGCCATCCCGACAGGAGATTCATTGGAAATTCTATATTCGCACGGATTTGCTTCAGCGGAGCCAACCAACATATACTCAACAACTTCGTTAGACTCCAAATCTCTTAAAACCACCAATGAACCTAAATCCACTTCATCGGTTTTTCTCTTATTGCTAATAATTTTAGCATTTTTAAGAATGTTTGTTATCTGATCTATTCGACCTTCAATAAAGGCCTGTTCATTTTTAGCATCATCATATTCAGCATTTTCGCTGATGTCTCCAAACTCAATCGCCTCTTTTATTCGCTTTGCAATTTCCCTACGCTTCTTAGTTACTAAATAATCCAGTTCTTCTTCAAGTTTTCGACAACCTGTTTCTGTTAAAGCAACCTCTTTTTCCATTAGGCAACTTCCTCTCAGTAAATTATTTAATATAAAACGGCACTGCTTAGCAGTGCCAACGCACGTATGTATACTACTAATACTGCATTATAAAAAAATATTGCCTACCTGTCAAAATAAATCAACCTGTTGAAAGGATAACTTAAAAAAACCTTTAACCTAATTTGGAATATTTTAACATCCGACGAACTCGATAGAACCATTTCTTATTGCTGTTTAAGGCAGCGTTCTTCCTTATTTCTTTAATTTTATCCCGGGTTATTCTCTCTCCGAAACTGCGAAAACCGGCCAATTTAAATCCATGTTTCATCGCAAACCTGGAAATTTTCTCCACGTTGGAGACCCGAACACTCCCCATGTCAAAATTTTCTTTTATTCCTTCGAGACATAAAATCATGGTCTCAGACATACACGCGTAAGCATATTTATCCGGCTTCAACCTAAAATCATAATCAAAACGCGATTCCCTTTTTATTTTTCTCCCAGGTATTTTTATAATTCCTCCGTCAAAGACCAGAATATCATTTCTCTCTTTTAAAACAGATTTAGATACATCAGGTGGCTGAGCAACATCACAAACTACTGTTCCGGACTCAAAATCGGCAACATCAATTATTGTATTGGCATCACTGGTGGCTGATATAACTATATCCGCCCCCTCTAAGGCCTTCTTTATATCCGTGGAAGCGCTAACCACCGCAAGTTCTTTTAGTTTATTCACTTGGAGTTCAAGAGCTCTTTGACGTCTCCCCACTAAAACTATTTCTGCAACTTCTGGCGCAAGAATTTCACTACATGCCCTTCCAATTGAACCAGTAGCCCCAACAACAACTAATTTAGCCTTAGATAACCGTATCCCCATTAACCTTGCTGCCTTCTTTGTTCCATTTACTGCAGCAGCAACTGTATAAGCGTTTCCCGTTGTAATTGGAAGAGCAGATTGTTTTGCTATTGATAACCCCCCATTTACAGCAATGGAAGTAAAACCACCGAGCCCCACAATGCTAGCCCCAAGTTCTTTTGCTATATCAATAGCTTCAAGGATTTTTCTTTGAGCAAGTTCAGGATGTTCTCTCATCTGCTCAGGCAGCAAAGGCACAGTTATAAACCACCCTTCAGCTTTTCTACCTGTCTTTGAAGTAATGCCGATTATATGCGACCCTATAAATGGCGGCTTTTCACACATCCACAGTAACATTTTTTTTATAAGAGCAACCGGCTTACCGGCGGCCTTTTTTTCAAAATTAACCACATCATCTAAATCTAACGGGTGAATGAGAAATGCAAACTTTCTCATCTTTTCACCTTCCGAGAGCCTTCCATCTTTTTTTTCATTCCTTCGAGCATCATCTCCGAATTCTCCTTAACCTTTAACTCTAAAACAGGCCCAATAAGATCTTCCATATTGGGCATCCCAAAATCAAAATCAACAGTTAGAACCAATCTCGTGCCTTCCGGTATCTCTTCAAATTTCCATTCGCCTTCAAATTTATCTAAATCACCCTCGATAAGTTTATACTTAATAAGACAGTTTTCGTCATCGAACCATTCTTCCTCTGTCCAATTTAAAGCAATATCATCAATCTCAGTCGCCCACTCCGTAACAGTCTTATTTTTCTCCTCTTTAACAACCTTTACTTCTTTCACATCCCTCATAAAGCTGGGAAAACTCTCCATGTTTTTAGCCAATTTATAAACATCTTTTTTAGGAGCCTTAATCTCTATTGAACTTTTAACACAAGGCATTTAGTTTCCTCCTTTAAGCTTAAATAATCGATTATACATAGACTGTGCCTTCTCAATGGCTTTTTTTGTTCCCTGTAAAACCTTATCTAATTGATTTTCAGTAATAACAAGCGGTGGCTCAAACCTAATTACTTTTGGATTATTTAAAGTATAAACGGCGGTTATCCCTTCTTTTGCCATTTCAGGGATGATAATTCCACCAAGACCTTCTTTGGTTAACTCAAAACCTATCATCAATCCCTTCCCTCTAATTTCAGAAATGATATTTGGATAGCTCATCTGTAAATCTCTTAAACCAGCCATTAAATAATCCCCAAGCTGCACAGCCCGTTCGCAAAGATTCTCTTCTAAAACAACCTCAATTGCCGCTTTCGCCGCCACACAAGCTAAAGGATTCCCACCAAAAGTTGACGTTATAATCAAAGGATTTGAGTTGAAGACTTCCCAAACTTCACTGGTACCGGTGAACGCCCCAATTGGAATAACTCCTCCACTTAAAGCTTTTGCGAGCGTAATTATATCTGGAACAACTCCATAGTGATCCACAGCAAACATCTTACCGGTTCGTCCAAGCCCGGTCTGAATTTCATCGACTATCAAAAGAACCCCCGCTTCATCACAGATTTTTCTCAATTCAGGCAAATAAGCGTCTGGGGGAACAATTATGCCACCCTCACCTTGAATAGGCTCAACTATAACCGCTGCCGTATTTTCACAAACTGCCTTTTGCATAGCTTTTATATCTCCAAAAGGAACATGAATAAAATCACCGACTAAAGGCTTAAATGGATCTCGATAAATATCTTTTCCCGTCGCAGATAAAGCGCCAAATGTTTTCCCATGAAAAGCGTTATGAGTTGAGATAATTTTAGTTCTTCCTGTAGTAACCCGAGCAAGCTTTAAAGCCCCCTCAACAGCCTCAGCCCCACTATTACAGAAAAAAGAATATTGAAGATCGCCTGGAGTTATTTTAGCTATAAGTTCAGCTAAATCAGCGAGGGGTTTATTTAAAAAAACTTTGGAAGATAACGACATTTTCTTTAATTGCTCTTGGACAGCCTTTATCACTTTTGGATGACTATGCCCTATATTAAAGACACCATAACCACCAGCACAGTCTATATAATCTTTACCAAAAATATCGGTAATAATTGCTCCGCGAGCTTTCCACTCAACGGTATCATAACCAGTTAACTTAAGAAGCCTTGTTAGAGATGGGTTGTGATAATCTTTTGTCTTTTGAAAAGTCTCTCTCGTTATTGTTTTTGCGGTTTCGTTTTTAATGCTTTCCATTTTACCACCTAATTAAGTTCAATTATTCTCGGTTTAAATTTAAGTTTTTTAAGAAGATTTGAATAGTCTTCTGACCTAATTTTCTCCACCGGCTTTCCTAAAATTGCAACCATAGTAGCTTCCATAACATTGGTCCCAAAAGAACGACCTTGAAATTCCGGAGTTGTGGTAATAAGCAATTTCACCCCGCGAGACTTTAAATCCTCAACATCTTCACTCGTTATCGTGTTAGTCAATATCCATTTACCTTTCATGTTCTGTGGCATATATTTTCGAATAAACAAATAATCTCCGGCAATTATATCCGCCTCTTCATAATATTTTGTATACTTCGGGTCCGGTTCCCTCTCTTGCTTTTCTCCTGTAGGATAAAGTATCTTAAAAGGCATTTTTACAACTATAGGTAAAAAAATAGCTGCTACCGTATTAAAAACTGAAAGAGATCTTATCGGAACGGGAAGATTTAGCCCAAATATAAGGTCTCCAAATATTATTTCACACCCTGCCGCATCTAATGCCTCTGCCATTCCAAAACGGTCAACGGCACTTACCATCAAAACCTTTTTACCTTCTAGGGGATAATGTAATTTATTGACAAGATAATAAACAACTTCTCTTTCTAAGGTATTTTTTAAACCACTTCCGTCCGCAACAGGGGTTTTTTTAATCGCTTCTCTAAGTTTTTTTGCATCCTTTATTTCATATCTTTTTCCACCAGCATAAAGGTAGAGGTCTATTCCACCTAAACCAATGGCATCAACTTTACCATCGAGCTCTTTAAGAATCTCTATGGCTCTGTTAAAATTTCCATCGGTGCCGACCCTACTTATGCTAAACTCTTCTCCTAATAATTTTACTTTTGCCTGATGGTCTCTTTTTGAAGATCCAAGACTTACGCTTACGACCTTTTTCAACCTTCCCCCCCTTTTTGATACCAATAATATTCCTTAAAAGACTTTTAAGTTCTTTCACATCGACCTTCTTATCCGTTTTTAAGGGAGACCTGCCCAAAGAAACTCCTATTACTTCACCATTTAAAATTTTTCCTAAAGATTTAACCCTTTTATCTGATGCTAAAAATATGACTATATCGAATTTTTGAAGCTTGGCAAGAATGCTTAAAACTTCATTGAAGACAAAAGCTCCTCCCTTATCTGCAATAGAGAGCCGCTCTCTCTCGCTTAATAAATAAACAAAATCTACGCCACATTCTTTAGCGGCTTTTTTAACCTCTTGCTTGTTTTCCACGGGAAATCCCACTAGAGCAATGTGCTCTCCCCTTCTCATTTCTCCAAGACCTTCAAGATGCGAGACAAAAGAACGTTCAACCCCAACATCATAAGCCACTTCTGCTTGAGTTGCCCCATCTGAGCGTTTTTTTAAAATCTCACTCACCAATTCGGTGAGTCTTTCGCGGCTTATTACTTTACTGCCAATGCGAATTAAATCCATTTATGTCTTCCTCTCAAAATGTCCACAAATTTGTGTACATTTTAACATAGGAAAAGATGAAGCTCAAGAAAGGAGAACTCCTTTCATTTTCTTGCTCGTCCAAGAAAATGAAACAAAAGAAAGACGGCCGATCATTTTTTAAACGGCTCCAAAATGTACGGTTGTTCAGGCGCCTGCAGAACTCGCCAGGCTGAACTATATCCTTCCCTTTGGCTTTTTTATAAAGCCAAAACTTCCAACTACGTTGTAAGATGGATGTAACCC
>NZ_JAUSCH010000057.1 GCF_030651595.1 Candidatus Oleimmundimicrobium sp.
TCATTATTTTTTTGCTTTTTAGAACCCGGTGAGTTATTTATGGGCGACCCTCCTACGGCAGGCAAGCCGGGTAAACCAGTGATTTATAGCACCAACTTGCAACCCCCCCTTTCTTTCTGCAACCCCATGAAAAATCGAGTAGAATCAAGATATGGAAGATTATAAAAAGATTCAAAGGATAAAAAAACAAAATGAACCACGTCTGATGAAACACTCGCATGTTGTGGGAATCGGTATTGGAAAGAAGAAAGTTAAAAGCGAAGTCCTGCACCAGGAAACCTATATTAGATGCATAAACATCTATGTCACAAAAAAGCTTCCCGAAGAGAAACTTTCTAAAGATGAAATAATCCCCAAAGAAATTGAAGGCATACCGACGCGCGTTATCGAAGTAGGAGAAGTTAAAACCTATCAAGACAAGGAGAGAAATGAATAATCCAAAACTTTCCCCCATTGAAAAAATAATAAGAAGCGCGGAACCAGAAATCGGAACAAAAAACATCGTCGGTGTCGGTTTTGGCCCAAAAATTGTCGAAGGAAAAATAACAAAAGAAAAATCCTTAAGATACTATGTTGAGAAGAAACTTCCCGTTGATGAGCTCCTAAAGAAAGATATCATTCCAAAAACCTTATCCGTATCCACATTTGGATTAAGAAAATTCAAACAAAAAAAGAAGATTGTAACGGATGTAATCGAAATTGGGAAAATTGAAGCTCTTGCCTATCCCTCCATGGCTTACCGGGAAAAAATTAGGCCCGCGCCGGGCGGAGTAAGCATAGCTCATAAAAAAGTAGGAGCGGGAACACTTGGCGTCGTCGTAAGGGATAAAAAAACAGGCAAAAAACTAATTTTAAGTAATAACCACGTTCTGGCAAACGAAAACAGGGCCAAAAAGGGCAACCCGATAATTCAACCGGGCATATTGGACGGTGGCCACAAAAGAAAAGATGTCATAGCAAAATTACTAAGGTGGGTTAAGATTGATTTTTATAATCCAAACACCGTGGACGCGGCGTTGGCGGAGCCCTTGAGCGAAGATTTGGTGGAGGAAACAATCCTCGACATCGGAAAAGTAGGCGGAGTTACCAAAGCAAGGGTTGGTATGATAGTTCAAAAGACCGGGCGCACAACGGGCCACACATACGGGGAAGTTTTAGATACTAAAGCATCCATACGAATACATTATGACAAAGGTGTGCCGCTTTTTAGAAATCAAATTCTTACAACTTTCATGTCCCAACCAGGCGATTCCGGTTCTTTGGTCTTAACAAGGGATAAAAAAGCATGCGGTCTGCTCTTTGCCGGCTCCGATATCGTCTCAATTCACAATCACATCGCAGAAGTTCTTAAGCAATTGGATGTTGAGATATTTATTGATTATGAAGATGAAAATATCTAAAACTTTGTGGTTAAAATAGATACGAGATTGCCACGCCGTGCCTACCGGCAGGCAGGTCGCTTACGCTCCTCGCAATGGCAGAAAGCGGAAGCTCAAGCGCAGCTCCTGTGCCAGGCAATGACGTTTTTCTTCTTTTGTCATCACGAGTGAACGAAGTGAGCGTGGTGATCTCGAAGCTCCTGGTAAACAGAGATTGCTTCGTCCTGATAAACATCGGGACTCGCAATGACAGGAAATGGGAGCTCGCAATGACAGCAGGCAACCAATAACTTCATTATAAGGAACCAAGATGAACATAAAAGTAAATAAAACTACCCTTTCTTTAATCCAAGGAGATATAACCAAACAAGATACCGAGGCCATAGTAAATGCCGCAAACAGTTCTCTTATTGGTGGCGGTGGCGTGGACGGCGCAATTCACAAAATCGGCGGACCCAAAATTCTCAAAGAATGCAAAGAGATAATCAAGAAAATCGGACGACTTCCTACAGGTGAGGCAGTTATAACAACCGGAGGGAGCCTCCTTGCCAAATACGTGATTCACACTGTAGGTCCCATTTGGAGAGGTAGAAAAAACCGAGAGCCGGAGCTTTTGAAAGATGCCTACACAAATAGTTTAAAACTTGCCATGAAAAAAGAGATTAAAACCATCGCTTTCCCGTCAATCAGCACAGGGGCTTACAGGTATCCACTCAAAGAAGCAGCAAAAATCGCCTTAAAAACAGTAGTAGATTTCTTAAAAGAAAACAACAAATTTGATGAGGTGAAATTCGTTCTCTTTACCGAAGAAACTTATCTTGTATACAAGGAAACTTTAAATCTAATTAAAGGTTAGGCTGTCTTTTTCGCAAAACCTCCAAGAATTTTCCCGGCTCCTAAAATCAATACAGCAATCGCAACCAGAATCGCCACATCAACAACCGCGGGAATTTCAATACCTTCTTCCACTTCATGTTCATCTTCTCCATGCTCGATTGTTTCATGCTCTGCCTCTTCTGCCTCATGCTCTATTACAATATGTTCCTCTTCGTGTTCCGCTTCTTCATGGACTTTTTCTCCATGCTCCACGGCTAAAACAAGATTACTATTAAGCGATGTGATTGAAAAAATAGCCAGTAACGCGACTAATAAAACCAATACGGACAACCCTTTATTAGATAGCCTTCCTGACATCATTTCCTCCCAAACGCTTTATTTAAATTCCATTAATAAAATTTTTCAAATCCTTTTTCTTTTCTTGTTTATTTTTAAATCGAGCTAAAATTTATACTTAAAAGAGCATTGAATTTTAGGATTTCTTTTTCTTGGCAAATCCTTCTTCCCAGGAGTCAATAAGAAGTTTTTTTGCTTTTGTCTCACTTGTTTGTTTAGTATTCATTATTAAACTACTCAATATACAAAGCCCTCTTTTTAACAAATCATCCTCAACCCTGCTCAATTTACTACTTTCTTTTTTGTATAACAGATCACAAACCCCTTCGACCACATCAAAAACCGATGAACTCCCTACCATATCCAGATAATAAGAACGAGCAAAAGCGCCTTCTTCCTCTTTGGATTTTGGCTTACTTGCTTTTTCTTTAAGAACGTTTAAAACCTCTTTGATTTCTTTTTTTGACAAAACACTTCTTAATCCTAATTCATCCGCCTTCTCAAATGGCACCATTATCTTCATATTTTCATCTGAAAATAATAATACATAATATTTCTTTTTCTCATCATTAAATTTCTTGGTTGTTACATCCTCAATAATTCCAATTCCATGATATGGATAAAAAACTTTCTCTCCCTTTTTATGCATAATTTTTCCCCTAACTAACGGTTTTTTTTAATCTCATCATTTGTTAATAATAACGCAAAATCGACCTTAATCCACGAAAAAAAATGCTTAATACCGTTTAGCTGGCAAAATAACACATGCGTTTAATCCCGGCTCTATGTTAAGCAGCAATAAGCAAAATTTAAAAAGGAATTAAAAAGCATCGAAATTAACAGCCACTCAATCATTCTCAATTTCATCCGAAGTTTTGCCGACGTTTAAAAGCTTGTCACCCAAACGCTCAAGCTTTCTTTCAGACTCTTCATATTTATTTTTTGCATTTGAGATGTGTCTTCCAACAACCTCAAAATCGTCTCTAAAACGAGTAAGATCTCCTTGCAATCGCCCCAAATAATTCATTACCTTTTTAGCATTTTTCTCAATCGAAAGACCCTTTAACCCCATGACTATAACCTGCAAATAAGCAAGAAACGTGTTGGGTGATACAGGAATTACCCTTTTTCCGACAGCGTAATCACAAATGTTCTCCTCGGAATTATCACCTGACACTATGACCTCATAATAAACATTTTCAGCCGGGATATACATGAAAGCAAAATCTGAAGTTCCTTCATCCGGAAGAATATACTTCTGAGCAATGGCATCTACATGTTTTTTTACATCACGGGCAAAACTTTTCCGGTTAATTTTACGTTCCTCCTCCGTTTGGCTTTCAATTAAACGTCTAAAATTTTCAAGAGGAAATTTTGAATCGACCGGCACTAACATCTTGCCGATATAAACAATGGCATCAACCTTTTCGCCACTTCGAAAACTATATCCCATCTGAAAATATTTTTTTGGAAGAACTTGAGACAATAATTCTTCTAAGAACATCTCACCCATCATCCCACGCAACTTGGGCGCTTGCAAAATATCCTGAAGTTTTGAGATGTCTTTTCCCACATCAATCATCTGGTCAGTAGCTTTAGAAAGTTCACCTAAGCCCTTTTGAACATCGCCTACAACCCTGGTTGCTCCTTGAAGCCGTTCTCCTAAGGTTTTATTTGAATCAGCCATAAGCTTGCTGATGCTTTCAAGTCGCTCATCCATACGCTTATTACCTTCACTTAAACTATCGCGTACCTGTTTTTGAAGTTCTAAAATTTGTTGCTGTAAAAGAGGAATTGACGTCCCTTCTTGTTTAGACCTAAAGACAAGCCCAAAAAACCCAATACAAAACAAGATGGCTATAAAAACGAGCAAAGCAACGAAATATGTCTCCACTTAATTGCCTCCATGTATTTTTATTACCAATAACCTCATTATACCTGGCGAAACAGCATACAGCAAACAAATGTTCTCACGAGGAAGCTAAAACAGTAATCTCTTATAAAAAATCAATCTTCAACCTTTTTTGCTTTCAATAGTTCTTCAAGAATACAAAGATTTAACACATCTTCTTCATTATATTTTAAAAGCACTTCAAGCGCTTTTCTATCACTACGCGTTTCATATTTAGACCAAAGTTTAACTGCATCATAACCATTCATATCAGGTAAATCTCTGTGAATTCCAAGCTTTTTTTCCACTTTCTTTAAACCACCATACAAATTATGTTCCCAACAATCGTACATTAAATCAAGCGACTTAAAACAGCCCATCAAATCCAATCCCAGATGTTTATAAATAACAGGGAGGTCGAAACGGTCGCCATTGTAAGTAACAATTGCTTCAGCATCATTTAAAAAATCAAGTATTTCTTGGGAAGTAATGTTTGGTAAAACAAGCTGCTTTAAATCTTTGCTGGGTCGATACATACCAACAACAGTTATTCTCCCATCAGAGGATGTTTCAATATCCAGATATGCCTTCAAATTCTGCCCCTAAACTTCACTTAAACTTTTTTAATTTTATATCTTTTTAAATAGTTATTTAATCTTTAAAGCTTTTGTTCCATATAAATCACAATAAATTTATTGCCTTTTTGATTAAATGCTTAAGATAATGTTTTAGTAAATTTCTTTGGGAAATTAACCTTGTCTAAACAAAGTTAGATTAAATTTAACTGTATTAACCTATATCTTTCCCAAGAGCTTTAGCCACGGGCCGAATTTCCTTAATTAGTTGCTCAAGCTCGATAGGAGTTAGTGATTGGGCTCCATCACATAAAGCTTTTTTAGGGTTTGGATGCACCTCAACCATTATTCCATCAGCCCCCGCCGCAACAGCGGCTCTGCTCATTGGGATAACCATATCCGCGTGACCCGTCGAATGACTGGTATCAACTACTATTGGATGAGTACTTAATTTTTTAACCACCGGAACAGCATTTAAATCAAGTGTAAATCGCGTGGCAGTTTCAAAGGTTCTTATCCCACGCTCACACAAAACAACATTTGGATTTCCCGCCGAAGTAATATACTCGGCTGCAAGCAGCCACTCTTCAATTTTGGCTGAAAACCCTCTTTTAAGTAGAACTGTCTTTTTATTTAAGGCCGTTATCTTGCCAAGTTTTTTAAGAAGCGAGTAATTATCCATGTTTCGTGCCCCAACTTGAAGAACATCAACATATTTTGCAACAAGTTCGGCAAGTTCAGAGTCGGTAACCTCAGTTATAGTCGTGAGCCCAAAGCGCTTTCCGGCTTCAGAAAGATACTTTAATCCTTCTTCTCCAAGGCCTTGAAAACTATAAGGAGATGAGCGTGGTTTATAAGCCCCACCTCTTAAATATTTTATACCGGCCTCTTTTACCGCTTTAGCCACTTCAAGTAGCTGTTCCTTGCTTTCAATTGCACAAGGACCAGCTATTACAACAACTTTTTTTGAGTTAAAAGCATCCATTTATTTCTCCAAATCTTTCATACAATGCAGAATTACCTCGTATATTTCATGGATTGCATCATCATAAAGAGGGCCTGAGTTACAGGCCGAAATCTTCTCAAATATCTCTTCCTCCCGACGAGGATCATAAACGGGAAAAGCTCCTTCGGCTTTCAATTTTTTTACCTTTAAAACTATTTTTGTCCTCTCATTTAAAATTTTTACCAGGTTCTCGTCTATTTTATCAATTTCTTCCCGAAGCTTTTCCAGCTCCTTTTCAATTTCCGTCATAAAACCCCCTTGTAGTCGGTAGTCGGTAGTCGTTAAGGAATCTCCAATTTGTTCTTGATTCCTAACTACTTACTACTGACTTTCCACTTATCTATTCCCACTCAATTGTACTCGGTGGTTTTGAGCTAATATCATATGCGACCCGATTTACCCCTGAAACTTCATTTATTATTCGATTGGATAATCTCTCTAAGACATCATAAGGCAATCTTGCCCAATCCGCTGTCATAGCATCTTCAGATGTAACCGCCCTAATAATTATTGGATAAGAATAAGTTCTTTCATCTCCCATAACACCAACACTTTTAACACATGCCAAAACCGCAAACGACTGCCAGAGACTCCGATAAAGATTTGCTCTTTTTGTCTCTTCCGTTACTATGGCATCGGCTTGTCTTAAAATTTCCAGCCGTTCAGATGTAACCTCCCCAATTATTCTTATGGCCAGTCCCGGGCCGGGGAATGGTTGTCGCCAAACAATCTCTTCAGATAAACCAAGCTCCTCGCCCATCGCCCTAACTTCATCTTTAAAAAGCAATCTAAGAGGCTCAATAAGTTTAAAGTCCATTTTCAACGGCAACCCACCCACATTGTGATGGGTTTTTATCTTAGCAGCATCCCTGGTTCCGCTCTCAATTACATCGGGATATAAAGTTCCTTGAACTAAAAAATTTACATCTTTAAGTTCATGGGCAAATTCTTCAAAAACCCTAATAAACTCCTCACCAATAACAACTCTTTTCTTTTCGGGGTCAGTAATCCCCTTAAGTTTTTTTAAGAAACGCTCTCGGGCATCTATTTGAACCAGGTTAATCTTAAAATTTCTTCTGAAAGTTTCTTCTACCTGCTCGGCCTCCCCTTTTCGAAGTAGACCATGATTAACAAAGACACAAGTAAGTTGGTCCCCGACGGCCTTGTGAACCAAAACTGCCGCAACCGCGGAATCAACGCCACCACTTAACCCACAAATTATCTTATTTTTGCCCACCTTTTCTTTAATATCCTTAATGGACCTCTCAATAATGGAAACCATTGTCCAAGATGGATTACATTGACAAGCAATATAAAGAAAGTTCTTTAAGATATCGAGGCCAAAAGGAGTGTGAGCCACTTCAGGGTGAAATTGAACACCATAAATGTTTTTCTCCACATTCTCCATGGCGGCCACCTTGGTTGATTCAGTGCTTGCAACAAGCTCAAACCCGGTTGGCATAGTTTTTACTGAATCACGATGGCTCATCCAAACACTTTGCTCAAGGGGAATTTCTTTAAAAAGTAGTGTATCTTCTTTGGCAAAAAGTTTAGTCTTCCCGTATTCGCTCTTTCCTGTTTTAGCAACTTCTCCACCCAACATCTTTGCCATAAGCTGCATCCCATAACAAATACCAAGAATGGGAATTCCAAGCTCAAATATCTTTTTGTTGTATAACGGAGAACCCGGAACATGGACACTGGCAGGGCCACCTGAAAGTATAAGGCCAACGGGATTAATTTTTTTTATTTCATCAACTGAAATATCATAAGGAACAATTTCAGAATAAACTTTACATTCCCTGACACGCCTGGCAATTAGCCGGCTATATTGAGCCCCAAAGTCCAGCACCAGCACCTTTTGTATGTTTTTGCCTTGATTCCCGCCCATCACAATCACCTTGCCTCTTAGTTGTTAAATAACAAAAGTTTAAAAAATAAAAATGAGAACTAACAGCTTTTATCTGCCAGCCCTTTACCCTCACCAAATAACCCGGCCTTATCGTCAGACCAGTATCTGGTGGCCTCAATAGCCGATAAGCTCTTAACCTGTATATCTTAACCTATATACTGTACAGTTTAGCTCTATGCTCTATCTGTCATCAGCCATCTGCCATCAGCTTCTAACCCATCCCAACGCCCTGAGTTCGTTGAAGAAGTTTCCCCTCAGTTTTAAAAGAGGGAGCAATCATTACTTCTGCTTGTTGAAAATCCTTTATATTTTTATATCCGCAGGTAGCCATTGATGTTCTAAGCGCTCCAAATAAATTCAAAGTTCCGTCATTTTCGTAAGCGGGACCAAGAAGTATTTCCTTTAAACTTCCGGCAGTACCGGTATAAACTCTGGTTCCACGAGGAAGATCGGGATGAAATGTTGCCATTCCCCAATGATAACCTCGGCCGGGTGCCTTTTTTGCGCGCGCTAAGGGTGAACCGATCATTACCATGTCAGCCCCGCAAGCAATTGCCTTCGCAATATCTCCACCCGTTCTCATCCCCCCATCAGCTATCACTTTGACATACTTTCCGGTTTCATCTAAATAATGTGTTCTCGCAGCTGCAGCATCAGCAATTGCTGTAGCCTGCGGCACCCCAACTCCTAACACTTGACGAGTAGTACAAGCAGCACCTGGACCAACTCCTACGAGAATCCCCACCGCGCCAGTTCTCATTAAGTGAAGCGCTGCAGAGTAAGAACAACAACCGCCGACAATAACGGGAATGGAAACTGACTTAATAAACTTGTTTAAATCTAAAGGCTCACTGGTACTGCTCACGTGTTCCGCGCTTACCACCGTTCCCTGAATAACCAATATATCTAAGCCTGCGTCCAACACGATTTTGTAATACTTCATTACGCTCTGAGGCGTAAGTGAAGCAGCAGCGATAACTCCGCCCTTCTTTATCTCTTTAATTCTTTCATCTATCAACTCAGGTTTTATGGGTTCTTTATATATCTCTTGCATTTTATGAGTTGCTTCTTCTTTAGAAAATTTTGCAATCTCATCAAGAATAGTGGAAGGATTTTCATATTTTGTCTGAATTCCCTCAAGGTTTATTACAGCTAAACCACCTAGTTTACCCATTTCAATGGCAAGTTTAGGATTAACTACACCGTCCATTGCTGAAGCCATAACCGGTAGATTAAATTTAAAATCACCTATTTTAGTACTAATGTTTATATCTTGGGGGTCTCTTGTTCTCCTACTTGGAACTATTGCGACATCATCGAAACCATAAGCTCTTCTTCCAAATTTACCTTTTCCGATTTCAACTTCCATACAATTGCCTCCTAAAATAAATTAAAATTTTTAAAAAATAACCCAGACTCGCTCAGCTTGATAGCTAAGCTAAGTTCTGGGTTTGTTTCATTCTTAAAAATTCCTTCCCATAAAGTTCTAAAATTAATTAATCTTACCCTTCTCTAAAAAAACTGTCAAGAATAAGAAGGCAACAAACATAAAGTTAGATAAAAGAAAATCCCTTATTAAAATAAGGGATTTTCTTTTATCTTTTTACTAAATTAATTAGAGAAGAGCTTACATCATGCCCGACATGCCTCCGCCTGGCATAGATGGCATCCCTGCCCCTTTTTCTTCAGGTTTTTCCGCTACTGCAGCTTCCGTAGTTAAGAACATGGCAGCAACACTCGCCGCATTTTGAACAGCCGACCTCGTTACTTTCGCCGGGTCGATTATTCCTTCCTCAACCATATCAACATATTCAAAGGTAGCAGCATTTAGCCCTTTACCTTTTTTAAGAGTCTTTACTTTTTCTACAACGACAGAACCTTCAAGCCCAGCATTATTCGCAATTTGCCGTAATGGCTCCTCCAAAGCACGCTCGACTATTTCAATACCGGTTTTCTCATCACCAATGGCATCAACTTTATCTATCGCGGAAATACAATTAACCAACACGACCCCACCGCCAGGAACAATTCCTTCTTCGATAGCAGCTCGCGTTGCAGAAAGCGCATCTTCTATGCGATGCTTTTTCTCTTTAAGCTCAACTTCAGTGGCTGCTCCTACTTTAACAACAGCAACACCTCCGCTCAACTTCGCCAGTCTCTCCTGGAGCTTTTCTTTATCAAATTCTGAATCACTTTGCTCAATTTCAACCTTAATTTGATTGATACGGCCCTTGATAGATTCTATGCTTCCTTGGCCACCAACGATAGTTGTGTTTTCTTTGGTAACTTTTACTCTATGCGCTTTACCCAACATATCAAGAGTCACATTCTCAAGCTTCATGCCAAGTTCTTCGGTAACAACCTGACCACCTGTAATAATCGCGATATCTTGAAGCATTGCTTTCCGACGGTCACCAAAACCAGGTGCCTTTACCGCAACGCCTGTAAATGTCCCACGCAATTTGTTAACTACAAGAGTAGCTAAAGCTTCCCCTTCAACATCCTCCGCAACTATCAAGAGAGGTTTGCTTGTCTGCATAATCTTTTCCAAAATAGGCAAAAGATCATGAACAGCCCCTGTCTTTTGATTGGCAATAAGAATGTATGGGTCATCAAGAACAGCTTCCATTCTTTCAGTATCAGTCACCATGTAAGGAGATAGATAACCTTTATCAAATTGCATACCTTCAACAACGTCAATGTCTATCCCAAAAGTTTGAGATTCCTCAACGGTGATGACACCATCTTTGCCAACTTTTCCCATTGCCTCAGCAATCTTCGCACCAATCTCTTCGTCAGCAGCAGAAATTGCCGCAACTTCAGCAATCTTTTTAGGATCATCGGCAATTGAACGGCTCATCTTTTTAATTTCCTCTACCGTCATTTGAACTGCCTTTTCAATTCCCTTCTTTAAAATCATTGGATTTGCTCCGGCAGTTACGTTTTTCAAACCTTCGGTTATCATCTTTTGAGCAAGCAACGTAGCAGTTGTCGTCCCATCACCCGCAACATCATTTGTCTTTGTTGCAACCTCCTTAACTAACTGAGCTCCCATATTTTCGTATGGATCTTCTAATTCTATTTCTCTGGCAATTGTTACACCATCGTTTGTGATAGTTGGAGCACCAAATTTTTTCTCAAGCACAACATTGCGTCCTCTTGGTCCAAGAGTTACTTTAACTGTATTAGCAAGAGTATCAGCCCCAGCCTGCATTTTTCGTCTAGCTTCTTCATTAAATTTTATTTCCTTTGCCATTTAGCTCTTTCGCCTCCTTTAAAATTATTTTTTTACGATAGCTAAAATATCGCTTTCTCTTAATATGAGATATTCTTTGCCTTCTACTTTAGTTTCTGTCCCACCGTACTTTGAATAAAGGACTTTGTCGCCCTTTTTTACTTCAAGAGGAATTTTTTTGCCACTCTCGTCTCGATTTCCGCTGCCTACGGCAACAATCTCACCCTCTTGAGGTTTTTCCTTGGCGGTATCTGGAATAACTATTCCGCTTTTGGTTTTCTCCTCGCCTTTATCAGGCTTCACAACCACACGATCTCCTAAAGGCTGTAAATTCATAATCAACCCCCCTATCAATAATATTTATAATTTTTAGCACTCTTACAAGTAGAGTGCTAATTTAATTAACAAAAATATATTACAACAACAAAATTGTAAAATCAACTATCAATAAGCTCGGTTTTTAGAATAAATAATAAAGAGGAAACAACCAAAAGAAATTAAAATGCAACAGTAGGAAAAGAGATTGCCAAATCTTCTATAAAAACTCTTCCCTTCTTTTAACGTAACTTCGTCTAACAAATATCTTCTTTCAAAGAGAGCCGTTTCTGACAATACTCGTCCTCTTGAATCTATAACCGCAGATATGCCGGTGTTTGCCGCTTGAACCACAAAGAAATCATTTTCAACTGCCCGCAGCACCGCCATGGATAGATGCTGCTCCGCTGCTGCTGTTCTTTTAAACCAACCATCGTTTGTTATAACCACAAGCATCTCCGCTCCTTTTGAAGCTAAACGATGAACAAGAAGAGAATCGGCTGATTCAAAGCAGATAACTGTCGAAAACTTTCCTCTATCAGTCTCAAATACCGCCAATTTATCACCGGCTGACATATCCTCGGTAACAGCAGCAACGGCTTTAATATTAGAAAAAAGCGGTCTTAGGGGAACATATTCTCCAAATGGAACTAAATGTAATTTATCATAATGACCCAATTTTTCACCTTCGGGAGAAAAGATAAAAACGGAATTAAAATAACAACCCTTTTCTTCACGAAGTCCTCCCACTATAAGATAACTGTTTGTTTCTTTAGCAAGACTTTTAATCTCTTTTAGGTACTCTTTTTCCCTCATCAAATAGGCCGGAGTCGCTGTTTCGGGCCAAATTATAAATTGTGGCTTCTTTTCAGCCGCCTTCCGGGCTAACTTAAGATGAATGTTAAAAATATCTTCTTTTTTCATTGGTTCCCATTTTATTTCCTGCGGAATACTCGGCTGTAAAATTGCGATTTTAGTTGTATTTTCATTTTTTTGAGAGCCCAATAAATTAAAATACCCGATCCCTGTCAGCAAAAAAACTCCAATCAATACCACAATTATATTTTTCGAAAAAACCTTAACAGAATTTTTTAAAGACCAGCTTGGGCAAAAAGCAGATATATAACTTTCGGCAATAAACTCGTTAACAAAAACCAGAAGAAACGATATTCCAAAAACTCCGGCCCATCTTGCAATTTGAATGACAGGAAGAAAATTATGCTGGCTATAGCCGAGAACCCCCCACGAAAAACCCCAGGGGCCAATTGAACGAATAAATTCTATGGAGACCCAAAGAGCAGGAATAAAAATTAATCTAAGCGGTTTTTTAAAATAACTGTGGATAAGTTTTGCTCCCAATCCAAAAAGCAAAATGAAAATGGCTTGGCATAAAATTAGACTAAAGCCCGCAAGTAATCCAAAAATGAATAGCCAGTAAAGGAGGCCTCCGAAAAAAACTATTCCTGCCATCAAGCTACAAAACAAGGCGCCTTTGAAAGAAGAATGATAAATGGCAAAAAGTAATGGAGCTAAAGCAAACCAAGCCACAAAAAACCAGTTAAACCTGGGGAAAGCCAAAACCAACAAACATCCCGACATTGCCGCTAAAAATAAATTAATAATTCCCAATTTGTTTTTCGTGATTTTTTGAGTATCCATTAATGACATAAATTTTATCGCCTTTTAAACTAGATATCCAAATGTGCTTTTAAAAAATCTTTTCCATAGGGACACAACTTCATAAAAAGGAGAAATCAAAGTTATCCACATTATCCACAGATAAGAGAAATATTAAATTAGTTTACATAAATCTAAATTTCCTTTACCAAAGACAGGTTTGGATCAGCATTTGCGTCTAGCGAACAAACTATTTCTTCCCCATATTTATCTGCCTTCCGGTAACGATAGTAACCCACACAAGCAATCATAGCAGCATTATCGGTACAAAGAGGAAGTGAGGAATAAAAAAGTTCTTTGCCTATCTTGGCTGCTTCCTTTTTTAATCGCTCTCTAAGAGATTTGTTCGCGGCAACTCCTCCAGCCAAAACTATCTCATCAACAGTTCTTTCTCTGGCTGCTCGAAGAGTTTTATGAATTTGAACATCTATTACCGCAGCTTGAAAACTTGCGCATAAGTCGGGAATATTTACTTCTTTACCTTCCGCCTTAAGTTTTGAAATATAATTTAAAACGGCTGTCTTGAGACCGCTTAAACTAAAATCATAATTATTGGTATTAATCATAGCTCTGGGAAAATTTATGGCCTTAGAATTTCCTTTTGCAGCCAACTTATCTATTATTGGACCACCGGGATAACCTAAACCCAAAAACTTAGCTATTTTGTCAAACGCCTCTCCGGCCGCATCATCCAAGGTTTCTCCAAGAACTTCATATTCTCCAAAATCCCCCATATAAACCAGAGCCGTGTGCCCACCTGAAACAACGAGAGCAATTAAGGGCGGTTTAAGGTTTGGGTGCTCAAGAAAATTAGCCAAAATATGAGCTTCAATATGATTTACACATATAAGAGGAAGTTTTGTCGCATAAGAAAGTCCCTTGGCAACACCTAAACCCACCAACAACGCTCCTACCAAACCGGGGCCCCGAGTAACCGCGATGGCATCAATATCATCCAAGGTAACATTTGCCTCGAGCAACGCCTCTTCTATAACAGGGCTTATGAGTTCCACGTGTTTTCTGGAAGCAATCTCAGGCACTACCCCGTTAAACTTTTGATGCCATTTAACTTGAGACGCGATAATATTCGACAAAATCCTCTTGCCATCAGCCACAACCGCCGCAGCGGTTTCATCACAAGATGTTTCTATTCCTAAAATTAAAGTTTCCTGGCTCAAATCTGTGTTATTCATACTTTATACCTCATTAAATTTAATAGAATCTCTAATACTTTGTAATTTATTTTTATAATTGGCTGAATTTAAGTCATCAACAACCATAATCACCGCATCTTCTCCACTATCAGAATAGTAATTTTTTCTTAAACCTAACACCCGAAAACCAAATTTTTCATAAAATTTTAAGGCAATTAAGTTTGATTTTCTCAACTCAAGAAAAAGACGCTTGCTCCCTCTATCCTGAGCTGCTCTTATTAATTTTAATAAGAGCATACTGCCAATTTTCTTCCGTCTATAGCTTTCATTAATAGCAATGTTTGTTATATGCGCCTCAATTTTGTTAAATATGGCTCCTGCGTATCCAATAATCTTGCCACCAACTTTTGCCACAAAATAAGATGCATAATCAGGCTGTCTTAATTGCTCTTTAAAAACTTCAGCCGGCCAGGGGGAGGAAAAAACTTTTTTCTCAATTTTAACAACCTCTTCGATGTCACTGAAATGCATGGGCGATATCTTAATCCTTCTCCCTTTCAGCATTCTCTTTCGCCTTCCATCGCTTTACTCCTGAGCCTGTGTTTTTTTCCACATTTCCTCGGCAATAGGAATTCGAGCATAAATTGGCACAAGCGTTAGATAGTTATCGTATGCACCACTTTCTAATCTAATAAACGCCAAATCTTTTATACTCGAGGCCTTGGGGCACCACATCTCCGATGAAGCAAAATTTACTTTTCTTATCCGTTTTTTAAAGAGAGACCCATATAACTTTAACCCGTCTCCAACTAAAATAATCTCACCATCCTGATTTATGTTGTTTAACTTATCAGATAACTTTTCAGAAGAAAGAGCTTCATAATTAGTTAAACGTTGAATCCCTTCATTAGAACATTTATAAAGACAGGAGTAGACTTCTTTCCTCTTGGCATCCACAACAGCACAAACCAGGCCACTATCAAGACTGAGATTTTTAGCCAGCGCGTCTAAAGAAGAGATGCCAATAATTGGTTTTTTTAAACCCTGGGCAAGACCTTTGGCAATGGAAACGCCAATCCTTACCCCTGTAAAAGAACCGGGACCAAGGCCAACCGCAACTACATCAATATCTCTTATATCACAGCCAACATCGGATAATAATGAATCCACTAAAGGCAAAAGCTTTTGCATATGACCTTGTGGTGCATAAATACTGCGTTCTCCCAAAAGAACATCTTTTTTGCCTATCGCAACCGTGCAGAAATCACTCGACGTATCGAAAGCAAGTAACAGCATGAAATCTCCTTTCTTTATTGAAATCATATCAACTGACAACCTTTTTGAGAACTAAAATGTTATATGCCTGTCAAAACTGCTCTTTCAGCACAGAAAATTACAGCATTTGTAAACATTTTGGTTATAAACTGAATGGCTTTTAAGATAGAGCAGAATGTTATATATTAAATATAGAGAGGTAGTAATTATCGGGTTGTTTGTTCTCAAGTTTTTTTGAAAAGATAGCGTTATTAAACTCTATATTTTTAATTTGCCGGAAAGACAGATTAAGGTGTTTCGATTGATAACTGCATGACGCGGCTTTAGTTACCGAGCCATGCGGAGATTCATTGAAACATTTGGCATAAGGCATTAGCTTAAGGACGGAACTCCATTGCTTGACACCGAAAAAGGTAGCCAGCAAGTGGAGGTGCCCGCCGACTGGGCCTCAAATCTCTGAGGTACTCTTGCCGGAGCGACAGTCTTTCCGGCTTTCTTTTAACCATTTTTTAGCTATTTTTTTCCAACGTCCACCATGAGGTATTATATCTATTTCTCTAATGTTTTCTTCCAAAAGACGTCTAAATTTTATCTCTAAAAAATCCTTAGGTAAAAGAGGAGCTACTTTATCACCCCACTCAATAACCGTAATACCATCCCCAAAAAAATATTCTTCATAACCAATATCTAACATTTCTTGCAAAGATTTAAGGCGATAAACATCAAAGTGGTAAAAAGGTAAATTTGATAAGCTCATATATTCTTTAATTAGAGCGAAGGTTGGGCTGGTTATCTTCATATTAATTCTCAAACCATGCGCTAATCCTTTGACAAAACACGTTTTACCCGCGCCTAAATCACCCGTTAAGCTAATAACATCTCCCGCTTGAAGAAATTGTGCTAATCCTTCAGCTAGCTTTTGAGTTTCAGAAACAGATTTTGTTAAAACAATAAGCTCGTTTCCTTTCACTCTTCTCCTAAAAAAACATTAACTGTTCTGTAGTTTCTTCTTTTTGAGCCAATTTATCAACTTTGCTGCTTAACAACTCTTTAAGTATTAAAAAATCGGCCTTAAGCTTGTCGAGGTTGGTTCTTTGATATAAAGCCGCAGCTGGGTGATAGATAGGAAATATATAATAGCCGTTACCGTCAAAACACTTGCCCCGAACCTTTGAAATGGGAACATTTTTATCCAAAATAACCTGAGTCGCAAACCTACCAAGCGTGCAAACAACCTTGGGTTTAATTATCTCTATCTGTTTCAATAAAAATGGTTTACATGTTTCAATTTCACTCGGTAAAGGATCTCTGTTTTTGGGAGGCCTACATTTTAAAACGTTGGCAATATAAATTTGGTCTCTTACAAGTCCAATTGAGTCCAATAATTTATCAAGTAGCTTCCCCGCGGCACCCACAAAAGGTTTTCCCTGTATGTCCTCATTGCACCCAGGTGCTTCTCCCACAAACACCAAATCAGCATTTTCATTACCAGCTCCAAAAACAATGTTTGTCCTCGTTTTACCAAGAGAACACCTCTGACAATCTTTTAACTCTTCATAAAACTCCGCTAAAGTTTCCACCGAAAAGAAACACTCCTTTCTTAATTTAACTACAGCCATCACAACTGGAGGCCGAACAAGTGCCTCAGCTCGAAGCAACTCCGCCATTGGTCTCTCCTTTGAGACCAAAGCTGGAAAAGAGCTTTAATATATCCTTTGAGCCACAATGAGGGCATTTTAAATCATTGTTTTCTTTGCCCACACCAACGAGTAACTCAAATTTTTTATTACATTTCGAACATCTATATTCAAAAATAGGCATCTTATCACCTTTTCAATTCTATCAATTTAACAAAAAAGCTGCAATTGATAGATTCCCGCGCCTTTAAATTATTAAATCTTCAATTTAAAAAACTATTAATTTAGCCATTTTTAAACTTTTAGGATTATAATTTATCTAAAGCTAAATAGACAATCAAATTAATTACAATAACTTAAGGAGGCAAACCGTGTCTTTTGAAAAGAAAAGAGAGATAAAAGTCAACTTTCCTGAAAGCATGCAAGGCGGAGTCTATACAAACAATACAATTATAACTCACACCAAAGAAGAGTTTATTATGGATTTTCTTATGGTTGCTCCCCCTTCTGGAGCAGTAACGGCCCGCGTCATCACCAGCCCGGGACACATGAAACGCATTCTTGCAGCTTTACAAGAAAACATCTCTAAATATGAACAAAAATTTGGGGAAATCAAAGCTTCAGCGGCACCTATGGAAACTATCGGTTTTGTTCCGCCAACGAAGCATTAATTGATGGTTTAAGTGTTAGGAGAACGGATTAAAATAAACTACCACTAGCCAAATAGCCCGGCTTTACATCCTCGATAGCCAATGGCTCGCTCACTGCCATTCGCTCAATAGCTAATAGTTCAAACCATCTGCTATATGCCATTCGCCATCAGCTAGTTGCCATATCATTTAAATACAAACTCTGGTCACCAGCTACCAGCCGCCAGGAAAATTAAAAGTATAAACTTTCATTGTTTTTATTTTTTAAACCCCGTGGGCCGGGTAGACAGCGACCCTCCAAAGGCGAGCAAGCCCTCCTGTGGCGGGTAAACATATGAGCACATTAACCTAATTTATATACCATATCATTTTTAGGCGTAAAAATAGGTTGTTCAGGAAGTGAGTTGAAGCTGTCTGACCCCGGAGTGAAACAAGGGGGAGTTCTGCCTGGTACAGGCCCGCATCGGGGGCAGGCGATCCAGAGCTGTTATCCGACCCACAAAAAAGAAATCTCAATCCAGGTATTCAACAACATCTTCGATTGGCATTCTGCTTGGTTTTACATTCTTACGAACAGGATATCCCAATGGAATTATCGCCAAAGGTTTTAAATTTTTGGGTAAGTCTAACAACTCTGCCACATTGTCTTCATAAAAAGCTCCTACCCAACAAACTCCAAGCCCTTCAGAGCAAGCTGCTAAAAGAATGTTTTCTGTTGCAGCAGCAGCGTCTTGAATTGCATAGAGTTCTCTTCCTCGAGTACCATATGCTTCACCACAAACATCTAAATTAGAACAAACAATGATGACTACAGGCGCCTCTGCTATAAATTGCTGGTTAATAGCGGCTGTTGTAAGCTTGTCTTTTAACTGAGGATTTCTTACAACCCAAAATCTCCAAGGCTGGACATCCCCGGCAGACGGGGCCTGGCAAGCAGCCTCAAGAATTTTGTTAACAAGCTCAAGTGAAACATCTCTTGTTTCATCAAAAGACCTTGTGCTGCATCTTTTGTAAATTGCTTTATAGACATCCATAATATTCTCCTTAAAAATTGTTTTTATTTTTTAGTGTAATCCTCTATGTATTTTTCTGCAAAAACCAAAGCTTCTTCTTTTGTCGAGATTTTACCCTCCGCCCTGGCTTCTTCAATTTCCTCAAGTAATCTTCCAATGAGCTTTCCAGGCTCTAAGTTAAGTTCTTTTATTAAATCATGGCCCGTCAACAAAGGCAGTATAGGTTTTTCAATAGTTGAAAAATAGATTTTCATAATATTTTTAACAAAATCTTCATGACGATTAAGGGATTCTTTGGTAGAAAGCGGCCCTAAAGTAGCCCCGCGATCTGCTAAGGAAAGAAGTAAAATTTCAACAGTTTCATCTCCGGCATCTCTTAAAAATCTTCTTATGGCTTTGTCAGATGAACCTTTTTCTTTTGAAAGAAAGCCCGGCCTCATATGTTCGGCAATTAGTTTACCGACAATTTTTGTGCCCTCCTTGCTAATTTTTAAACGCTTGCAAATTCCATTGGCTATTTTGAAGCTAATCTCGGAATGATGATAGAAACACACTGTTTCTGAAGAATTAACAGATTTAGTTTTCGGTTTTCCGACATCGTGAAGCAAAACAGCAAATTTAAGGGGTACCACTCGATTAAACTCTCCCTGAAATGGCTGATTTATATGACTTAAAATCTTTTCATGTTCACTCGGAAAAATCTTTTTTAAATTAGCTAAGATCTCCTCGAGATTTTTTAAAGTAAGCAAAGTATGGCCCCAAACGTCGAGATGATGATAGTTGTTTTGAGTAACACCCTTCATCTCCTCAACTTCAGGAAGAACAAACTTGATGATATCTAACTTGCCCAGTAGCTCAATTGCTTTGTAAAAATGAGGAAGAGCAAAAATCAAAAATAGTTCCCGTTGTAACCTTTCAGCAGAAACATTTTTAATTAAATTAACGGACTCTTTCAAAAAAGAAACCGTTTTTAATTCAATGTTAAAACCAAGTTCAACAGATAATCTAACTGCTCTCAAAATCCTTAAGGGGTCCTCTTTAAAAGCTTCAGGGCAAACTGCCGAGATATTTTTATTCTTGATATCACGCAAACCCTCGAAAATATCGATAACTTGAATAGGCATTGTCTCCTCTGCCAATTTTTTGGCGTCAACAGCGAGAGAATTTACCGTAAAATCTCTCTGCTTCAAATTATCCTCTATTTTCCCCTGCATAGAGCAGACATCAATTTTTCTTAATTCCTCGTTTTTTACAACTATCCGTGCTACCCCTTTATTTCCTAAAAGAAAAAAACTACCGCCAAGAACATCTACAAGCTTCCTGCAGTATTTTTCGACATCACCCACAACAACTAAATCAATATCATTTCCTGTTCGACCAAGAACTTTATCTCTTATATAACCGCCCACTAAGTAGGCCTGGTTGGGATTATCTTTCACAAACTCTAAAACTCTCAAAAGAAGCTCATCGCCTGCCGATAAATCACGTAAATTAATTCTGGATATTCCCATTTAATTAGCACCGTATCCTATCAATTTTTGTTAACTTCTCTCCCAATTGACCCGAACAAACTTCTCGCCTTCAAGCCATTGAATATCGAGCTTGCCAGAGAATGCCCTTTCAAACTCCCTGCCAATAAGTTCGGCCAGAGCTTTGTCAGTTGTTTCAATTGAAAAACCTTCCGGCGTTTCTCCCATCTTAAAAATTCTTGCAGCCACGTTCCTTTTTTTCTTCTTTTCAACAGTATTGTGTATCAAATTTAAGGCCTCGTCTTTATGGTTTTTTATAAAATCTCCCTTGATAAGAACCACTCCATCGACCATTTTCTTTTTTAATTTTTCACAACCCAAACATAAACCCATCTCAACATCGGATTTCTTGCTTAGCTTTTCATAAAGATTCTCATCGTACACCCACTTGCGCCCATCAAATACCGCTTCGCAACTTGAACATAATTTCATCATTTTAAATCCCCCTTTTCAATATGTTAATAATCTTTTCGGGCATTTTTTCTCGATTTTCATATGATAATTCAAGAATCATTACATCTTTTCTGGCTTTTATTTGCTCAATAAATTCATTTTTAATCTTTCCGATGGTCGCCAGGACAAGATTCGGTGAGTTTAAAATATTTTCTACAACACGTTTAAAATTATCAGAGTGTAGCTCCATCTTCCCAATTTCATCAATTATAATCAAACTATTGTCGTCAGAAATTCCTTCAAGAGCTAAAACTCCAATTCTTTCAAATTCATCAATATTTACCCCATATCTCCCTACTTTAATGGGACCAGGAAAATTCTCGTGGGCAAGAATCCCTTCCTTAAGGTTATCTGTATCACCAATTACTTTTATTTTAAAACCTCTTCTTCTACCTACTTCTCTAATTTCTTCGGTATAAAATCCAACCACGCGTCCGGAGTAAAGCGTTAAAACCTTCTTTATTAAAGTAGTTTTTCCAACTCCGGGAGAACTAGTTATAAGAATATTCAAAAAAACTCCTATCAATCAACAATTTTAATCTCTAAATCTAATATGATTTCTCTTAACTCATCTGAAGTTGAGTAACCTTTAACCACATAACTTCCAACCGGAACTCGCTCTCCTTCAAAATTCTCCTGAGGCCAGACGACTTCATAAACAAGCTCTTCGCCGGGCTCCAGCTTTTTTTCCCGCAAAATCATGGCAAAAACTTTCCCGTATGACCAGCGCCAAACTTCATTTCCGGAATCATCATTCACTAAAAATTCATATTCTTGCCCCGAAGTAAATGAGAGTTTTTGAGGATTATCACCCGTATTCTTAATATTTAATTTCAGAGGAACTTCCTCACCCGAAAAAAACGTTGACTTCGAAATTGAAAACTTAACTTCAAATCCTTTTAATTGTTGATAAGACACCGGAGAAACCATATCAGTAGATTTTTTAGAAACACACCCGCCTATAAGTAATAAGGTGAGGAGAGTTAAAGTTATAAAAATAAGATGTAATTTTTTAAGGGTCATCTCGAGTTCCTAACTTTTTAAGAATTTTGAGAAAGATATCTTCTTGGAACCCTTCCACTTATCATGCAAACTACTTCATAATTTATTGTACCTAAAATTTTTGCAAGTTCGTCCGCCATAATTTCTTTTTCGCCCTGGCTTCCAATAAGAACAACCTCGTCATCCACTTCAGCTTGATGATTACCTACATCAACCATAAATTGGTCCATACAAATATTTCCAACCACAGGAAATCTGTCCCCCCGCAACAATACGGAGCTTTTATTCGACAAAAGCCTACTATAACCATCGGCATATCCTAAAGGCACAGTTGCTATTCTGGTTTCGTTTTTAGCACGATAAGAGTGACCGTAACTTACTCCTTCCCCGGCTGAAATAGTCTTTATAAAGGAAACGCGCGCCTTAAATCGGAGAGCCGGGCTTAAAGCAATCCTATCCTTCGTTGCTTCCGTTGGATGAAGCCCATAGATAGAAATTCCAACACGCACCATATCTAAGTGAGTCTCAGGCATTAAAATCGTTGCGGCACTATTAGCAGCATGCTTTATGGGAATAATGCAACCATTATCTTCCAAGTTAGAAATTAAGGAAGTAAACTTCTCAAATTGTGCTTTTGTGTAATCTGGCGACTTCCCCGCCATCGCAAAGTGTGTGAAGATTCCCTCAACTTCTATAAAATTGAGGGTTTTAATATAGTTTAAAAAATTAAGTGTTTCTTCAGGAAAAACACCTATTCTATTCATACCGGTATCAACTTTTACATGAACACTAACCTTTTTATTTAATTTCTTTGCTTCTTTAAGGAGCTCATCTACTACTCGCTTTGAACAAACCGTGGGAATAAGCTCATTTTCAATCACCAATTTTGCAGATGACGGAGGAATTTCGCTTAAAATTTGAATGGGGCATTTAATTTCCGCCTTCCTGAGTCTGACCCCTTCTTCAGCTGAAGCAACACCCAGTCTATTGGCACCGGCACCTAAAGCAGTTTTAGAAACCTCCACATCCCCATGGCCATATCCATTTGCCTTAACTACAGCCATAAGCAAGGTATCCTGCTTTAATTGTGCTTTGATTAAAGATATGTTCTTTTTTATTGCGGAAAGATCAATCTCCGCCCAAACAGGACGCAATCATTTGCTCCTTTGCCGGTTAAACCCAATTTAGCTTTTTACAATTGTCTTCATGATATCGGCTTTCGTTATAATACCAACTAATTTTTTACCTTTTAAAACCGGAACCCTGCCTATTTTTTTATCAACCAAGATTGTAGCTGCATCCTTAACAGAGTCATCTTCATTTACACAAATAATATTTTCACTCATTACTTCCTTTACTTTTGCCCCAACGGCCTTTTTTAAACCTTCCTCAAACTTCTTTAAGCTTCCTAAATATATGTATCCATCTAAAAAATGAAGATATGTTGGGAAATTAAGCTTAACATCCCGCATTATAAGATCGTCTTCCGTAACCATGCCAACCACATCACCGTCATCATCCACAACAGGCGCTCCTCCAATCTTGTTATCAAGAAGAATTTGTGCCGCCTCTTTCACAGAAGTATTTTCGTGGATTGTAATTACATTGGCCTCCATAATGTCCTTAGCTTTCATATTTTTCATCTTAAACTCCCTCCAATATTTTTCTCATAGCTTTCGGCAAATAGTTAATTAAATCTCTCGCTATCACGCAATAAGGGGTCATTTCTTCAGCAGCAATATCCCCTGCAAGCCCGTGAAGGTAAGTTCCGAGAACAGCTGCCTCAAAAGAATCAAGACCTTGGGCCATAAAACTACTTATAAAACCAGCAAGGATGTCACCCGTTCCCGCTGTAGCCATCCCCCAATTACCGGTAACATTTATCGAAAAATCATCATCGAATCCGATAATGGAGTAAGCCCCTTTAAGAACAACCGTCGTCTTCCACTCCAATGTGGCACGTTTTACATACCCCAAACGATCTTTTTGAATATCTTGTGCCAAAACCCCAAAAAGACGTGCTAATTCCCCCGGATGCGGGGTTACAACAGTCGGCTGTAAACGTTCTGTTAAAAGATGTGTCTTATTAATTATAGCATTTAGTCCATCGGCATCTAACACCATTGGAGATTTAATATCAGAAATTAACTTACAAATGAGGGAAAATGTGCTGGCATTTTGTGAAAGGCCCGGCCCCAAGACAACTACATCAAAAGATTTACTTTCCTTAATTATTTTTTTGTAAGCAGCTAAATCCAAAGAACCAACATCAGTTTCAGGTAGAGGAAGTGTCATAACTTCAGTTAGTTTTTCCTCCAAAATAGGATTTAAACTTTCAGGGATACCAAGAACAACCAACCCGGCTCCCGCTCTCAAAACAGCGTTAGCCGTTAAAACAGCCGCTCCCGTCATTCCACGAGAGCCAGCAATAACTAAAACTTTACCCCTGGCTTTTTTGTGAATATCTCCCGGAGGAATGGGAAGTAAATTTTTAATATCACCCGGTAATGATACTCGAGCCAACCCTTCTTTTACGGCCTCTAAGGGCAAGCCAAGGTCAGCTATCACAAGCTTACCAACATAGTCCGCCCCCGGATACATAAACAATCCAATTTTGGGCGCTATAAACGTCACTGTTTTGGTGGCTTTTATGCAAACGCCGTGAATCTGACCCGTGTCTGCTTCAACTCCGGAAGGAATATCAGCTGACACAACTTTTAAGTTTGCGGAATTAATCCTCTCCACAACTTTCTCCGCAAATCCCTTAATCTTCCCTTTAAATCCAGTGCCAAATATAGCATCTATCACTAAATCCGCTTCTAAAAGAGCTGGTCCAAACTCTTTTAAATTAGTTTGATTTAAGATTTTAGGCTCCATAAATCTCTTTAATTCTAGAAATGCATCGTTGGCCTCTCCTTCTATTTCATTCTCGGCACACAGAAAAAAGGAAGTTACCCTTAAACCTCTCTCGATTAAAACCTTGGCGGCAACAAAACCGTCTCCTCCGTTATTACCTTTTCCAGAAACAATTACAACTCTTCCTTGCTCCCCCACAATATCAAAGACTTCATTGGCCAAAACCCTGCCGGCTTCCTCCATTAAATCTCTTAGAGAAACTCCCAAATTTTTTACTATATTCTCTTCTACTTTTCGCATTTGTCCACTGTTAACAACGAGCATCTCTATTCCTCCAATTTGATGGCCACCGCTGAAGCAATAGCACTATGGTGACAAAAAGAAAGACTTATAAGAACATCGCCAATTTCATATTCTTTTAATTTTTTAGCAGCTCCACCAAAAAACTTAACAAATGGTTTGCCAAGTTTGTCTCGACAAATTTCCAAATCAGTCCACTCAACCCCACGAAAACCTGTTCCTATAGCTTTAAGAATTGCCTCTTTAGCAGCAAAACGAACGGCGAAATGGAGAAAAGGATTTGCTTTGCTAAGACAATAATCCTGCTCTGAAGAAGTAAATACACGAACTTGAAACTGAGGGTGACGCTGAATAGCTTTTTTTACGCGTTCAATCTCAATGATATCGACGCCTATCCCTTTAATCATCTCAATCACTCTTTCCTGAAATTCATAATTTTGCTATCAACAAAATAGCCCGGTACGACCTCGATGGCCAATAGCTCGCTCACTACTGTTCGCTCAATAGCCGAATCTCAAACCATAAACCATCAGTCCAAAAATAGTTAGCTTGTTGGTTGCTGGTTTGCTTTCTGCTTTACCTTTATTTTTACTCTATACCCCATCTGCCATATGCCATAAGCTATCTGCCTATTCAACCGTCACACTTTTAGCTAAATTTCTGGGTTGGTCCACATTGCAACCTCTTACCTTCGCCATGTGATAAGCTAAAAGCTGGAGGGGAACTACCGCGAGAATAGCCGATATAATTTCGGGCGCCTCGGCAACATAAAAAACATGGTCGACAACCTTTTTAATTTCGCCATCTCCACGTGAAGCAACGGCTATTATGTCAGCCCCGCGTGCCTTTACTTCCTGTATATTCCCAAGAATCTTCTCATATACCTTACTCTTAGTGGCAACAACAACTACCGGCACCCCGTCATCAATTAAAGCTATAGGCCCGTGCTTCATTTCTCCGGCTGCGTAACCCTCAGCATGAATATAAGATATCTCTTTTAATTTCAATGCGCCTTCAAGAGCGACCGGCAAACCAACTCCTCTTCCAAGAAAAAGAAAGTCGGCACAGTCGGCATAATTTTCGGCTACTTCTTTAATTTTCCCGTTACCTGAAAGGATTTCTTCTACTTTATCAGGTAACAGTAAAATATCCTTAATTATTGCCGATGCTTCTTTTTCATCAAGACACTTATGAATTCTTGCCAAATAAAGAGCGAAAATATAAAGGGCAACCATTTGAGAGACCAACGTTTTGGTGGCTGCGACTCCGATTTCCGGGCCCGCATGAGTATATACCACCCCATCTGCCTCTCTGGTTATTGTGCTTCCCAAAACATTAGTGATGCCAATAACCTTGGCTTTTTTGCTTTTCGCCTCTCTCACACCTGCCAACGTGTCCGCCGTTTCTCCGGACTGAGTAATTGCTATAACCAAGGTGTTCTCGTTTAAAATAAGGTCAGAATATCTAAATTCTGAAGAAATATCCACTTCAACCGGTATTTTTGCCCAATGTTCAATGGCCGCTTTTCCAACAAGCCCAGCATGATAGGAGGTGCCACAAGCTATAATAACCACCTTATTTATTTTAAGTAACTCTTCTTTGTTAAATTGCAAATCATCAAAAAATATTTCGCCGGTTTTATTAAGTTTATCACGCGTGGTTTCCCTTATAGCTTTAGGTTGCTCAAAAATCTCTTTGAGCATAAAATCTTCAAATCCACCTTTTTCTGCCGCCTCTTCGTCCCATTTAACCTTAAAGATCTCTTTCTTAATTTCCTTCCCATCAAAAGTAGCCATATAGACTCCTTCAGGAGTAACTTTTGCCATTTCATAATCTTCAAGAATAAAGATATTCTTCGTATGATTTAAAACAGCCGGAATATCCGAAGCAACAAAATACTCATTATTGCCAACTCCAATAATAAGAGGGCTATCTTTTCTGGCCACCACAATTAAATTAGGATGGTCTTGACAAATAACAGCTATGGCAAAAGAACCTTCTAATTTTTTCACGGCCTTTTGAACTGCCTCAAAAAGATCTTTTTTATAGTGTTCTTCTATTAAGTGAACTATCACTTCGGTATCTGTTTCCGAGTGAAAGATGTGGCCTTTTTCCGTCAATTGTTTTTTAATATCCAAAAAATTCTCAATTATGCCATTATGGACAAGGAATATCTTATTTTTACAGTCTTCATGCGGATGAGCATTTTCCTTAGTAGGCCGCCCATGGGTTGCCCATCGTGTATGCCCAATTCCTAAACTTCCACAAGGTTTATCTTTATTTACAGCGGCTTCAAGATGAGACAAATTTCCAACTTCTCGCATTATGTTAATTTTTCCATTGTCAAAAAAAGCAATGCCTGCTGAGTCATATCCTCGATATTCTAATTTTTTTAGTCCCTCAATAAGAATTGGAACAGAATTTTTACTACCAATGTATCCTACAATTCCACACATATAATCTTTCCTCCAAATGAATTAACTGGTTTATCTGATTGTCAATTTTTAGTTTATAGTTCGTGGTTCATTTCCCTTAACTCAATTCTTTCTTAACCGTATCGGCAACCTCTTCCGCTATAATGTTGGCCTTCTTTTTGGTGTCGCTTTCCACCATCACCCTAATTAAAGACTCAGTCCCAGATGGTCTCACAAGAATTCTCCCTTTTTCTCCCAGTTTCTTTTCCGCTTCTTCCACGGTTTTCCAGATATTTATGTTTCCTTTTAATCGATCTTTATCAACAACTTCAACGTTTATAAGAACCTGGGGAAGGCGCGTCATAATAGAAGTAAGTTCTGAAAGCTTTTTGCCTGAGTCTCTAATCACATTCATTAACTGAAGAGCCGTTATAATTCCATCACCAGTGGGATTATGTTTAAGAAATATGATATGGCCCGATTGTTCTCCACCAAGAACCGCCCCACATCGCAACATTTCCCTTAAAACATACTTGTCACCCACATCTGTTTTTATAACATTTATCCCTTTTGCCCGCATTGCCAAATCAAACCCTAAATTAGTCATTACCGTAGTCACGACGGTATTTTTAGGTAACTGCCCAATTTCTTTAAGGTAAACCGCGCATATAGCCATAATAAAATCACCGTCAACTAAGTTGCCTTTCTCGTCAACGGCAATAACTCTATCAGCGTCTCCGTCATGAGCTAACCCAAGGTCAACATCGTGCGACCTTGTAATCTCTTGGATGTTTTCAGGATAAGTTGAGCCACACATCTCATTTATATTTAAGCCATTCGGTTCCGTATTTAAAGGTAAAACATTTACCCCCAGCTCTCTTAAAATACGTGGAGAAACTTTGTAGGAAGCTCCATTGGCACAATCAATAACCACTCTAAAACCATTTAATTCTCCGTATATTGTACCTACCGCATGCTCAATATATCTTTCTTTAGCATCCGCCGCCTCTTTTACCACACCGACGTCCCCACCGGTTGGTCTTTCAGCAGACTCATCTAAATCCAACTTCATTTCTATTTCATCTTCCAATTCATCGGAAATTTTAAAACCCGAAGGACCAAAAAACTTGATTCCATTGTATTCCGCAGGATTATGCGAAGCTGAAATCACAATACCACCATCAGCAGAGTAATCCTTAGTTAAGTAAGAAATAGCAGGTGTGGGAATAATTCCAGCCCTTAAAACATCAACTCCCGCAGAGCATACCCCGCTTATTAATGCAGATTCTAAAAAGTCTCCCGAAATACGCGTATCTCGCCCAATTACAATTTTCCCTTTTTTGCCAGAAGGTACCAATAAAGAAGCTCCCACATAGCCCAAATTGAAAGCCAATTCAGCCGAAAGATCCTTATTAGCTATGCCGCGTACTCCATCTGTACCAAAAAGTTTAGCCAAAAATACCTCCAAATTTTAAATTTAATAATGCATAATTATAACCTTTATCATGCTTATATGCGAACGCAATCATCTAAATTTAAATGTACTTTTTTAAAACAAACGGCGAAGTCATCGCCATCTGAAGAGCATAATATTCCGGAATAACCGACAAAATATCCCCATAGGAAAACGTCTCATTAGCGTCACTTACATCAACAATCATGTGGTCCGCCGTCACCCGCAAAATCTTTCCGTTAAAACAAGGTTTTAGTGTCTCGCTTCCCACATCTTGCTTGCCAAGAGCAACCACCGCTTGTTTAAGCCAGCCCTGGGGATATTTCTTCTCCCTCACTTCAAGAATTTCCGCAAAGAGTACAAAAACATCTTGGTGAGTTCCTTTTATTGGTTTAAAAGAAGTTGGTTCTTGCCCTAAAAGTATGGCTTCTCCAATGCGTAGCTGATTTATCTCTTTGGGGAGTACCCCTGCCATCATAAGATTCCAAGTGCTTGAACTCCCTCCGGAAATAACTTCAATCTCAATTCCAAATTTTCTTTTTATCGATTTTGCCAGTTCAACCAAGAGCAAAAAATCATCACCAGCGAGGCCGGGACGAACTCGTGTGCAATCAACAACTTCTCCCTGTGAATTGCTTTGATAACTATCTTGAGCAGGCAGAGAACAAATATTGGCGCCTATGCCAAGAAGCTTCACATGTTTTAAGCCTAAGATTTTATCTGCCGCTCCCAATAAATCCTCGGGGAGTATGCCTTCCCTTAAATCGCCCATCTCCACCATAAGAATGACTTTATACGTTTTCCCCAACTTTATTGCTTCATCGGACAAGTAAGCGGCCGCCTTGACATCTGAAATTAAGCAAGTTTCTGAATATTTCACCGTTTCTTTCGCTTCGTCACACATAGGTTGCCTTAGCGCTATAAGATTATTAAAACCATTTTCGTATAGTTTTTTTATATTAGAAATTCGGGAATCGGCAATCCCGGAAACTCCACCATTTAACATGGCCCGAGCTACCTCAAGATTGCCTAAACATCCTTTTGTTACGCCAATTACATCTATTCCATTTTTTCGACATTGCTCAACAATTTTTCGCGAATTATGCTCAATTTTCTTTAAGTCAATCGTCAAACGAGGATAAATCAAATTTTATCACCTCAAGAAAGATAAAATAAATCGGAATTGATAACCAATTAATATGATACAAAAAAAGAAATAAAAAAGGCAGAAAGTAAAATTCTTTCTGCCCTGTCTCTTAACTTAATGTATCAATAAACCTACACACAAACGTAAAAAAAGAAAAAATTATCGTTTTGAAAATTGTGGCCGCTTGCGAGCTTTTTTAAATCCGTATTTTTTACGCTCTTTAACTCGTGGGTCCCTAGTTAAAAGACCGAATTTTTTAAGATCTTTTCGGAAATCCTCATTTACTTTGAGAAGGGCCCGGGAAATTCCATGTCTTAGAGCTCCTGCTTGTCCTGAAATTCCTCCACCAATTATATTAGCTTTAACATCATATTTATTAACCGTGTCCGTGGCTTCAAAAGGCTTTTTAATTAAAACAATCGATGTTTCCCGCCCAAAATATTCCTCTATGCTTTTACCGTTTATAATAAAATTACCATTACCAGGCATCATTCTTACCCTAGCAACAGATTCTTTTCTACGTCCTGTTCCCATGTATACAACCGCTTTATTGGCTGTCACTTACTTCTCCTTTCACATACTTCAACTTATATATCTTTGGATTTTGAGCTTGATGTTTATGATCCGATCCGGCATAAACTTTTAATTTTTTTATCATAACCCGTCCCAATCTATTGTGAGGCAACATTCCCTTAACCGCTTTTTTAATCACAAAAGCAGGTTTTTTCTCTATAAGAACATCATAACTAATTAATTTTATTCCACCAGGATAACCGGAGTGGCTAAAATGTTTCTTTTGCTCAAGCTTTTTGCCTGTTAATTTTACCTTCTCCGCATTAATCACTATTACATGATCACCGGTATCCATGTGAGGAGTAAACATTGGTTTATGTTTTCCCCTAATTAACTGAGCAACCTCGCTGGCTAATCTGCCTAGAGGAACCCCTTCAGCATCTACTACATGCCATGCTCTTTGTATATCACTCAGCTTGGCTGAATAAGTTTTCATCTTTCCTCCATAAAAACTAAAAATTGGTATGTGTTGTTAACATACCAGTCACCAGACTAGTATCTGGCGAACTCTATGTATATTAATGAAAAGGAGGTAGTAAGTCAAGGTTTTTGTGATAAAACCTTGACTTTGAAAAGAAGACTATTTCCTTCATTTTCTTGCGTGCCCAAGAAAACGGAAGCAAAAGAAGGGCAGCCGATCATTTTTTAACGGCTCCAAAATAACGGTTGTTCAGGCGCCTGCAGAACTCGCCGGGCTAAACTATATCCTTCCCTTTGGCTTTTTGCAAAAAGTCAAAGCTTCCAACTACGTTGTAAATCGGATATAAGCCTAACTCAAACAGCTTCGGCTTATTCCCTGAACAACCTATTTTTACACCTAAAAATGATATGGCGTTTAAATAAAAAGGCGTACTCAGAGTCGCTCTAAGCAAGAGCCACGGGGTATTAAAACCCAAAAGAAAAAACCTTTTATACGTTCCTACTGGCAGGCACGGTGCCGCAGATATTCAAACTTCCTTTGCTATACGGCGTGCTCATATGCCTGCCCGCCTCTGGAGGGTCGCCTACAAACAACCCACCTGGGTTTTAAAAACTAAAAATAAAAGACAGCTTCGGCTTATTTCCCGAACAACCTATTCCTCCGCCAAAAAATGATATGGCGTTTTAAATTAGGTTAATGTACTCATACGCTTGCCAGTAAACGCAGTAGGCATGGCCGGGGAAACCAGGGGTTTATAATATAAACTAACAAACAGGATATTTGCCCTCGATAAGCTCTTGGCAAAATTCACTAATTGTAGAGAGTTCATGGTCAACTACATCTTTGATATCACCTGAAATAGATTCAAGAGATACGCCCTTTTTTAAAACAACCTGAACCGAAGCCACCTTGGGCCTGTCTATAGGGCTTCCAATTTGGCTGCAAAGCCAAACATATACTTCTCTTATTCCCTCAACTCGAGTGTAAATTTCGTTGGCAATCTTATGTGTGAGAAAATTATATATTTTCCCCACATGGCTCACCGGATTCTTTCCGGCTGCCGCTTCAGTGCCCATCGGTCTGTTTAAGGAAATTACCCCGTTTACTCGATTCCCTCTACCCACTTCCCCGGAATCGGCATCTTCAGCCGACGTGCCCAAAACGGAAAGATAGATCCCATTCATTCCTCTTCCCCGAGTATCCAAAGTATTTAGCTCAGCATTTATTCTTTCCATTACATCAAAATTTCTCAAGAAATTCCCAAGATCTTCGGCTATCTCATCCTTTTTTGAAAAATAGTCTTTTTCACTCTTTATAAACCTAGAAATAAGCGGCATCGCCACAGTTAAATTAAGCTCATTTTCCACTCGATAACCCATTACCTTTACATCTTCACCAGTTTCAGGAAATCTTTCTTTAAAATCTGAAGAGTTTAAATAGTTCTCCGTTTTTAAAACAATCGACTCAGTTTTGGTAAGAGGAGCGTAACCTACAGCAGCCGACGTATCATTAGCCGGCAAGAGTTTATCGCTTCTTAAAAAAATCCCCGATAATTCCTCGGAGCTGGGATGGAGTTCAGAAAAATACTGCAAATCCTTTTCGGAATCCACAAATCTTAAGTTATCTGCTATCCAATCTTTGGCTGCTCGAACTGCTATCTCTTCAACCGGTATCTTTATGCCCTTGGCTTCAAAGGTCGCCCTATCTCCAATATAAAGCTTCATCGGACTTTTTACCCGTCCACCGCCAAATTTTCTCTCTACCTGGCCCGCGACTAAAAGCCCCTTATCGATATTGTGATGAAGAATTCTGCCAAAATTTTTTTGATACTCCTTCGATAGAACCACCGATATTTTTTCCATGACCGCGTCACAAATTGAATCAGGATGGCCCTTGCCCTTTCTCTCTACTATCTCAACTTGGTGCTCAAAAACAGGCAAGCCGCTTAAACCCTCAATCACAATATTTCGCATCTTGTTCAGCTCCTATTTTAAGTTAAAGCATAACTTACCCTAGCCAAATGTAATAACAACAAAGTTTTTGATAAGTAAGGTTATAAAATGCTTTAAGAAAAATCCTTTTCGGGAACCAGAACAATCGGGCAATGTGCCTTCCTGACCACTCTATCGGCCACGCTGCCTATAAAAAAACGGGCAAGACCCGTCGTCCCATGTGTCCCCATAACAATTGCGTCAACTTTTTCTTCTTCTGCCAATTCAACTATTCTATCGCTTGGATCCCCGGATACCACCTTAAAATCCGCTTTAACGCCCTCGTCCAATATCTTTTTTTTGGCGGTTTTAGCAATTTCCATCATTTTATTTTTTAACTCACTCTCAAACCGACTTGCTATCGCTGGCTGAAATCCAGATAAAGTTGTAGGTGTTGGCGCAACACTTAGAACAATTATTTTAGCAGACGTTGCTTTAGCAATATTGACTGCGAACTCCCGTGCTCGTTCAGCTGTTTTTGAACCATCTGTTGGAAAAAGAATTTTTTCCATTTTTTAACTCCTTTCAATTATTTGTGTATTCGTAAGTATTATTCGATAACAATACAAATTTTCCTACTTAATAATATTAAATGAAAAGCAAAAAATTGAGGAGTGAAGCAACAATTGTATCTGAATGAAGTAATTTATCGGCCAGACATTTAATCAGCATCACAATCTTCCGATATAGATGGCCGACAGTAAAAATATAACTGTGGCCACTCCCGCTGCCCAATCCTTAGAGCGCATCATTAAAACTCGCAACCGAGTTCTTCCTTCTCCCCCGCGGTAACAACGGGATTCCATCGCCAAAGCCAGCTCATCCGCCCTCCTAAACACCCCGACAAAAAGCGGGATTAATAAAGAGATGAGGTTTTTTGCCCTTCTAAAGAGATTCCCCGATTCAAAATCGGCTCCCCTTGAAATTTGGGCTTTCATTATTCTGTCTGTTTCCAAAAGCAATGTTGGAATAAACCTTAAAGCAATCGTCATCATCATCGCAAGCTCATGAGCGGGAACTTTAATCTTTTTAAAAGGTGTCAAAAGATACTCTATCCCATCAGTTAGCTCAACCGGACTTGTCGTAAAAGTAAGAAGTGATGCCCCTACAACCAGCAAAATAAATCGAGCCGAAAGTAATATTCCATTTTTAAAACCTTCCTCCGTTACAACAAAAGGTCCAAGACGAGCAATTGGTTCACCAACTGTGAAAAAAAAGTGAACAATAAGCGTAAACAAAATTATGTAAATAAGAGGTCTTAACCCTCTTAATATCCAAGAAAAAGGAATTCTTGCCACCGCGATAACCGTCAACATAAAAAGGGATAAGTATAAAAATCCCAAAAAATTATTCAAAATAAATAAGGTTACTAAAATTGCCATCAACAACACAATTTTTAAGCGGGGGTCTGCTTCATGTATCAGCGACTCTCCGGGATAATATTGACCTATTGTTAACCTCGAAAATGTCTTCAAGAAATTCTCCTTTTAAGAACAGAAACAATGGCATCTTTAACTTCGTTTAAGTTAAATAGGTCCGGGGGAACATCAAAATCACCTTCATTTAGCATAAAAAGTAAAGAAGTAAACTGTGGAACATCAAGCCCAATCTTTAACAAATCATCTCTTTTGGAAAAAACTCTCTTCGGAGAATCATTAAATTCTATCTTACCTTCATTTACAACAATTACACGGTCGGCCAGACGAGCTATTTCGTCCATGTTGTGAGAGATTAAAATGATAGTTAACTTTTCCTTTTTGTTCAACCGTTCAAGATGACTTAAAATTTCACGTGTTCCGACGGAATCAAGACCAGATGTTGGTTCATCTAAAATTAAACAAGACGGATTCATGGCCAAAACACCCGCTATGGCCACCCGCCTCATCTCTCCGCCACTTAAAGTAAAAGGAGAGCGATCTTTGAATTTAAAATAATCGAGCCCAACCATCGCCAGCGCCTTTTGAACCTTCTCTTCAACTTCATCATCTGAATAGCCTAAATTTCGCGGGCCAAAAGCAACATCTTTAAAGACAGTTTCCTCAAAAAGCTGATTTTCAGGAAACTGAAAAACTAATCCAATTTTCTGTCTTACCAAACGAGAATTTATTCCCTCGCCTATCTTTTTGCCATCTATTAAAACTTCGCCTTCCAGTGGCTCAAGTAATCCATTTAAATGTTGAACAAGCGTAGATTTCCCAGAACCGGTCGGTCCAACTAGACCCACAAATTCTCCAGCTCTCACAGAAAACGTAACATTTTTAAGAGCTCTTTGTGCAAGAGGCGTATTTGACATATAAGTAAAGCTAACATTTCTCAGTTCAATGAGCATAAGTTACCAGCCAATTCCTTTATACTTAATGCTTCTTTTAAATTATATCCTTCATTTTTCAATTCACGACTCAAAAGAACTGCCGGAGGCGGTTCTATCCCGATTTCTTTTAATAGTTTAGTATCACCAAAAAAACTGCGCGGAGAGGCATCCGAAACAATGGCTCCACAATCCATAGCTACAACTCTATCAGCATAAATAACTTCATCAACAGAATGAGTTATCAATATAACCGTTACCTCTTGTTCGCTGTTTAATTTGCGAACAATCTCAATAACTTCTTTCTTCCCCTTTGGGTCCAACATCGAGGTGGGCTCATCTAAAACCAGATATTTTGGCTTCATTGCAAGTACCCCGGCAATAGCCACTCGCTGCTTCTGGCCCCCTGAAAGAAGATGTGGTTCAAAACGAGCATACTTGAGCATATGAACGCTTTTTAAAGCATTATCGACACGCTCACGAATCTCATTCCTCGGAATTCCCAGATTTTCCAGACCAAAGGCAACATCTTCTTCAACCACAGTAGCAACAATCTGATTGTCAGGATTTTGAAATATCATTCCCACCCGTTGTCTAACTTTCCAAAGATTTTCTTCAAGGTGCGTTTTTAACCCATCAACCTCAATAATTCCCTTTGTTGGGGTTAAAAGACCATTTAAATGTTTTGCTAAAGTTGATTTTCCTGAACCATTTCGACCAGCAAAAACAACAAATTCTCCATCATGGATGTTAAGGGAAATGTCGTTGAGAGCTACTATCCCGCAGTCGGCTTGTTTGTAAATATGAGTTAAATTTGAAATTTTAATCATCGTATAACCTCAAAAGTAAATTCCCGCTCCGATGTTATCGGGATGACTTTCTTATCCTCAACGCAAGCAGTGTTCTGCCCACTGCGAAAATCATTTTTTAGTTAAATCTTAAGCCAGTACCTGGAATATTATATCATTAAAAGCAGCTATCAGCTGCCAATCGTTTTAAATGAAAAAATAAGAAATAAAAAAGAAAAACGACCTGCCTGCCGGTAGGCACGGTATAGGAAAATTAAAAGTATAAACTTTCATTGTTTTTAGTTTTTAACCCCCGTGGGCCAGGTGGACAGCGACCCTCCACCTGCCCGCCAATGCCTAACGGCATAATAGGCGTAGGCAGGCGGGAAGGCGGGCAGGCCCTCCTGCGGCGGGTAAACATATGAGCACGTTTTATACGCCATATCATTTTTAGGCGTAAAAATAGGTTGTTCAGGAAATAAGCCGAAGCTGTTTGAGCCAGGTTTATATCCGACTGACAAAGTAAGTTGGAAGTTTTGGCTTTTTAATGCCAAAGGGAAGGATATAGTTTAGCCTGGCGAGTTCTGTAGGCGCCTGAACAACCGTATATTTTGGAGCCGTTCAAAAAATGATCGGCCGTCTTTCTTTTGCTTCGTTTTCTTGGACGAGCAAGACCTGCCTGCCGGTAGGCACGGAAATGAAGGAAGTAAAGTTTCGAAATAGGAGAATCGACTAAGTAAATTGGTAATTTATAGCACTAACAAAAAAGCAAAAGCTATTAAGCTTTTGCTTTAAAATAATATATTTTTACTAACTAATGGCCAATTTTAAACCAATTCAATTATAACCATTGATGCAGCGTCGCCTTGTCTTGGACCAAGCTTTAAAATTCGCGAATAACCACCGTTTCTTTCAGCAAAGCGAGGGGCAATTTCCGTAAAGAGTTTATCGGTCAGTCCTCTATCGTTCAACGTAGCAAGAACTTGCCTGCGAGAGTGCAAATCTCCTTTTTTGCTCAAAGTTATTACTTTATCCAACATGGTTCGCACTTCTTTTGCGCGAGCCTCGGTTGTTTTTATCCTCTCATGATTGATTATTTCCTTCGTCAATCCCACCATTAAGGCCTTCTGGTGGCTGGCATCAGTTGCCAGTTTCCTGCCTTTATTGCGATGCCGCATTTATCAATCACTACTCCTTTTCCAAGCCAAGATCGAAAGATGCCAATTTTTCTTTTATCTCTTGAATTGATTTGGCACCAAAATTACGAATATTTATCAGGTCATTTTCAGTACATTTTGACAATTGCTGCAATGTGCTGATGCCCTGCCTCTTTAAACAATTATAAGAACGAACCGATAAATCCAAGTCTTCTATCGGCGCATCAAAAAAGCTTTCTACCACTTCTTCTTTATCTTCAAAAACCGTGCTCTCTGCCTTTTCGGGTGCGCGGTCTATAAATAAATCCATATGTTCCTTCATAATCTTTGCAGCTAAACTTACAATCTCATCTGCAGTTAAGCTACCATTTGTTTCTACTTCAAGCCGAAGTTTATCGTAATCGGTACGCTGTCCTACTCTTGTATTTTCTACCGTATAAGCAACTCTTTTTACAGGAGAAAAGATTGAGTCTATAGGAATCACGCCGATAGGCATTGATGATTTTTTATTTCTTTCAGCTGTGACATAACCGCGACCCTTTTCGACCACCATTTCCACTTCAAGCTTAGCCCCTTTGTTTAATGTTGCCAGATATAAATCAGGATTAACTATCTCAATATCGCTAGGGCACTTAATATCTCCCGCTTTTACCTCTTTTGGCCCTTTTACGTTAAGTTTCATGGTTACAGGTTCTTCTGAATAAGACCTTACAACAATTTCTTTTATGTTAAGAATTACATCTATAACATCGTCCCGTACTCCAGGGATAGTTGAAAATTCATGCGTAACACCTTCAAATCTTACTGATGTAACAGCGGCTCCCGGTAAAGAAGAGAGTAGAATCCGTCGCATAGAGTTACCCAAAGAATAACCAAAACCTCTTTCCAGAGGGTCTACAACAAAAATAGCATCAAAATCATTCTTTGCTTCAACGCTAACACGCGGTTTTAGAAAATCTATCATACAACAATGCCTCCTTATAGCACTTTTAGAAATCGATTATTTGGAGTAAAGCTCCACGATGAGTTCTTCTTTTATTGAAATATCAATTTGTTCACGAGTGGGTAAATTTAAGATTTTTCCAATCACGGCCTTGCTATCTACTTCAAGCCAAGAAGGAATTTCTGATTTACTGGTTGACTTAAAACTTTCCTTAATCTTTTCAACTTTAGAACCGTGATCCGTTAAACCAATAATGTCTCCTTGTTTAACTCTGTATGAAGGAATATCGACCCTTCGGCTATTGACCGTAAAGTGGCCATGTTTTACCGACTGACGAGCTTCCGCACGAGATCTAGCAAATCCTAAATGGTAAACTATATTGTCTAATCTGGTCTCTAAAATTTTTAAAAGATTCTCGCCCGTTATCCCTTTTTGCTTAGCCGCTATATCGTAATAACGCTTAAACTGTTTTTCAAGTACTCCAAAGATTCGTTTTGCTTTCTGTTTTTCCCTCAATTGTGCACTATATTGAGATGGTTTAGTAAATCTTTTCCCGTGTTCTCCGGGAACAAAGGGACGCCTCTCCATAGCACACTTATCGGTAAGACACCTCTCACCTTTTAAAAAGAGCTTTTCTTTTTCTCTACGACATAATTTACAAACTGGACCCGTATATCTAGCCATATTTTAACTCCTTAAACCCTTCTTCTTTTTTTAAGTCGGCATCCGTTATGCGGAACCGGTGTAACATCACTCACGTTCCCAATCTCTAAGCCAGCTGCTTGGAGCGTCCTAACTGCCGTTTCTTTCCCTGCTCCAGGACCTTTTACAAAAACTTCAACTTTTTTCATACCATGTTCTTTAGCTTCCTTTGCAACAGTCTCTGCCACCATTTGAGCAGCAAAAGGAGTGCTTTTTCTGGAGCCTTTAAACCCCACGCTACCAGCGCTCTCCCAAGCAATAGTATTTCCATCTAAATCGGTTATCGTAACTATCGTGTTGTTATAAGTCGATTTAATATGAGCTGCTCCATATGCAACATTTTTTTTCTCTTTACGCTTGACTCTACTTTTCGAAGTCTTTTTTACTGCCAACTACTTGCCTTCCCTTCTCTTACTATTTTTACTTACTCTTTTTTTTTGCTCCTACCGCTCTTCGTGGACCTTTACGTGTCCTTGCATTAGTATGTGTGCGTTGTCCTCTGACAGGAAGTCCTCGTCTGTGTCGGAACCCTCTATAACAACCTATCTCCATCAACCGCTTGATATTTTGAGATATTTCACGGCGAAGATCTCCTTCAATCTGAAAATTTTTATTAATATACTCTCTTAGTCGTGTAGCTTCTTCTTCGGTTAAATTACGAACCCGAGTATCTTTATCTACCCCAGTTGCCTTCAAAATTTCATTTGCCCCTGATTTTCCTATCCCATATATATAAGTTAAACCAATTTCAACCCTTTTATCTCTCGGTAAATCTATGCCCGCGATTCTTGCCAATTGTCTTCCCTCCATCAAAATATATCAATGAATAAACTTGTTTATCCTTGCCTTTGTTTGTGCCTTGGGTTTTCACAAATAACCCGTACGCGTCCTTTTCGCTTTATAATCTTACATTTTTCACAAATCTTTTTAACTGATGGCTTAACTTTCATAGTTGTATCTCCTGCTTAGCTTATTTATGCCTATATGTAATACGTCCTCTACTCAAATTATAAGGAGAAAGCTCTACAGTAACCTTATCTCCTGGAAGAATCCTAATATAGTGCATCCTCATTTTTCCTGAAATATGAGCTAAAATTATATACTCATTGTCAAGCTTTACCCTAAACATAGCGTTTGGTAAAGTTTCTACAACCTCTCCATCTACCTCAATTGTTTCTTCTTTTTTGGCTACCAAAATAAACCATTTCCTTCCACTACTTGCAAGCCACGAAAAGGAATTATAACAAAAATATAATCTTAAGTCTACCAGAAAGTTAAAATATCCGAACCTTCAGGTGTTATTACAACAGTATGTTCAAAATGAGCCGACAAACTTCCATCACAAGTTACAACTGTCCAATTATTTTTCAAAATTTTTACACTATAATTTCCCATATTTACCATTGGCTCGATGGCAAATACCATACCTTTTTTTAAGGTCGGGCCTCGATTCGGTAACCCATAATTTGGAATCGGAGGATCTTCATGCAGCTTCAAACCCACTCCGTGGCCCACAAAATCTCTTACAATAGAAAAACCGGCATTTTCTACCACTTTTTGAATAGCGTGAGATATATCATAAAGCTTATTTCCAACAACACACTTTTCAATTCCTGCCGAAAGCGCTTTTCGCGTTACATTAATAAGGGTACTTGCCTGTTCAGAAATTTTGCCTACAGGAAAAGTTGCAGCTGCGTCTGCGTAACAACCTTGATACTCAACCCCTACATCTATGCCAACAATATCCCCTGACCTGATTTTCCGCGAGCCGGGAATCCCGTGAACAACTTCTTCGTTTACCGAAACGCAAGCCGAAGCCGGAAATCCCCTATATCCTTTGAACGCCGGCCGGCCTCCCATCTTCGTAATGGTTGACTGGACAATATCATCAATTTCAGCCGTTGTCATACCGGGCTCTATTAAATTTTCAATTTTTTTAATGGCCGTTCCAACAATCTTTCCTGCTTCACGTATCCGCTTTATCTCATCAGACGATTTAATTATAATCACATTAATTCCGCAAGTAGCTCAATTACAGAGCACTCTACATCAGCAATAGGTTTCTCTCCGTTTATAGTCTTTAATATTCCTTCATCTTTATAGTAATCAATTAAAGGAGCTGTCTGTTTGCGATAAACCTCAAGTCTGTTTTTAACAGTTTCAACAGTATCATCATCGCGTTGATAAAGCTCTTTACCACAAATATCACATAAACCTTTAATTTTCGGCGGATTAAAAATAAGATGGTACACTTTGCCACAATTTTTACAACTTCTGCGGCCTGTAAGTCGCTTAACTAGCTCATCTTCACTCACATTAATGCTTAAAGCCACGTCTATCTTCTTCCCTGCCTCAGCAAGCGCTCTTTTTAGAGCATCAGACTGAGCAACTGTACGTGGAAAACCATCTAGGATAAAACCTCTTTTACAATCCTCTTCCAATAAACGATCTTTAACAATCCCCACAACTACCTCGTCTGGTACAAGCTCGCCTTTATCCATATATTCTTTTGCCTTAATTCCAAGTTTCGTCTTATTTGCAACAGCCAACCTTAACATATCACCTGTTGAAATGTGGGACATATTATACTTTTTCGCTATAACTTTAGCCTGTGTTCCTTTCCCTGCCCCAGGCGCTCCAAGTAAAATTATATTTATCTTTCTTCCTCCTTAAATTAAATCAACTTTTCTATTTAAGAAAGCCCTCATAGTGCCTCATTAACAACTGGGACTCCAGCTGCTGAACTGTTTCTAAAGAAACACCAACTATAATCAAGAGAGAAATCCCACCAAAATGTTTAAAAAAAGGAACGTTTAACGTTGCCATTATTACTGTGGGAAGAAGGGCAACCAGAGCTAAAAAAAACGAACCCGGTAGTGTAATTCTATTTAAAATATGATCTAAATAAACAGCGGTGGGCTTCCCTGGTCTAACTCCAGGGATAAACCCTCCATATTTTTTAATATTATCCGCAATATCAATCGGATTGAAAGTTACTGCCGTATAGAAATAGGAAAAAAAAATAATTAAAAGACCGTAAATTGTCATATATACCGGAGAAGTAGGTACCAAAAAATTTGATATAGCTTCAAATGTCTTCGTCGGAAAAAATTGAGCAATCGTTGCGGGAAACATCAAAACTGAAGCAGCAAAGATAATTGGAATAACACCTGACTGGTTAATTTTAAGAGGAATATATGTACTCTGCCCCCCATACATTTTTCTGCCAACTACCCGCTTTGCATATTGAACAGGGATTCTGCGTTGGCCCATTTCCATAACAACAATTGCAAGAAAAACAACCAGTATAACGACGATAAGCAACACAATAAGATATGGACTAACAACCTGAAGTGTTTGAATAACCGCTTCGGGAAATCTTGAAAGAATGCTCACCGTAATTATAAGTGACATCCCATTGCCAATTCCATGCTGAGTTATTAATTCACCCAACCACATAATGAGAACGGTCCCTGCCACCAAAGTCATAATGATTAAAAATTTGTCCATCATTGAAAGACCCAACTTTAATTGACGCTCAATAAATACAGTTGTAGCCATCGACTGAACTATTGCTAACCCCAAGGTCATATACCTTGTCCACTGAGTTATTTTCCTTTGGCCCGATTCCCCTTCTTTTGACCATTCCTCCAACTTGGGAATCACTATGGTTAATAACTGCATAATGATTGCAGCTGTAATATAAGGCATTATCCCCAAAGCAAACACGGCAAAATTGGAAAGTGCTCCACCTGCAAAAATATCCATAAACCCAAACATGCTCCCCTTTTGGGTAAATTGATTAAACAGTTCCTTTATAATCCCAACATCGATTCCGGGAACAGGCACAAAACAACCAAACCGATAGATGGCTATTATTAATAAAGTAGCCAAGATGCGTTTCCTTAACTCTGGAACCTTAAAAGCATTTAGCAAGCCTTTTATCATTAGATTACCTCAACCTTCCCGCCAGCTTTCTCAATTTTATCAACAGCAATTTTGCTGAATGAATTTGCTTTAACGGTAAATGGTTTTGTAATTTCTCCTTTACCTAAAATCTTAATTAAAATACCTTTCTTCCTAACTACCTTCTTCTCGTATAGTTTCTCCGGATCAATAATCGAACCACTTTTAAACGTATTAATCTTGTCAACATTTACGATAGCGTATTCTTTCTTAAAAATATTTTTAAAACCCGGAAGTCTTGGAAGTCTTCTTTGAAGAGGATTTTGACCCCCCTCAAAACCAAGTCTTGGACCTTTACCAGAACGAGACTTTTGTCCCTTTTGCCCTCTTCCGCAAGTCTTCCCCATACCGGAACCTTCTCCTCGACCCACTCTTTTTTCTTTTTTTATAGAACCTTTTTCGGGTTTTAAATTATGAATTTCCATTTATTCTTCCTCCAACACAAAGTGAACTAACTAATTTCTTCAACTTTCAAAAGATGTGAAACTTTATTTATCATTCCCCTAATTTCCGGAGTATTATTCTTAATAACAACATCGTTTATACGTTTAAGACCCAAAGCACGAACAGTCTGCCTTTGTGATTTAATGTGCCCTATTATACTTGCCACTTGTTTTATCTTAAGCTTTGTCACATCTACCTCCCGATAATCTCCTCAATAGTTTTGCCTCTCATTTCTGCAACATTTTTAGCATTCTTTAAGTTTTTTAAGCCATCCATGGTTGCAGAAACCATATTAATTGAATTACTTGAGCCAAGTGACTTAGCTAAAATATCTTTTACGCCCGCCAATTCCAAAATAGCTCTAACTGGACCACCTGCAATAACACCTGTTCCTTTAGCAGCAGGTTTTAAAAGCACTTTTCCTGCTCCAGCTTTTCCAAGAATAGCGTGAGGTATAGTAGAACCAACTAAAGGCACTTCAATTAGACTTTTTTTGGCGTTTTTAGCAGCTTTTGAAATAGCAATTGGAATTTCTTTGCCCTTTCCTAAACCTACACCAACATGTCCTTCACCATCACCAACAGCAACTAACGCGCTAAGGCTAAACTTGCGGCCACCTTTTACTACTTTAGAAACTCTATTTGTATAAACAACTCTCTCTTCCAAATTCAACTTATCTGGATTAATTCTCGCCACTAAATATCCTCCTTCTTTAAAATTTCAAGCCACCGTCGCGAGCTGCCTCCGCCAAAGACTTTACCTTACCGTGGTAAAGATATCCTCCTCTGTCAAAAACAACCTCTTTAATTCCCTTCTTCTTTGCTTTTTTGCTTATCAACACTCCCACTTCTTTGGCTGCCTCAATATCTTTTCCGCCTTCTGGAAGCTTTCCTTTAAGCTCTTTATCCAATGAAGAAGCACTCGCTAAAGTAATCCCCTTAGTGTCATCTATTATTTGAGCATAAATATTTTTATTGCTCCTATAAACACACAATCTTGGCTTATCTAGAGTTCCTATTAAATTTTTTCTAACTCGTCTATGCCTTCTTTTCCTTGCCAAAACTTTTTTGTAAGTTTTCGCCATAATACCCTCCAACTTAACTTATTATTTCGCCGTTTTCCCGGCTTTTCTGCGAACATATTCTCCTGCATATTTAATCCCTTTACCCTTGTAAGGTTCCACCGGACGAACGGCTTTTATTTTAGCAGCAAAATCTCCCAGTATCTCATTATTTATACTTTTAAGAATCACTCGTGTAGGAACCGGGATTTCAACCTCGACGTCTTTAGGTAACTCTAATAATACCGGGTTCGAATAACCCATTTGAAGTTCAAGACTATTCCCCTTCTGAACTGCCTTATAACCCACCCCTACAATCTCAAGTTGCTTTTCAAAACCCACGCTTACACCTTTAACCATATTAGCCACTAAGCTCCTGATTAAACCGTGTAACGATCTTTGTTCTTTACTATCAAACTCTCTCTTAATGCTAAGTTTATTTTCCTCTTTGCAAATATTTACATTGCTCGTGAAGGTCTTAGTTAAAACTCCTTTGGGACCTTTCACTGTAAGAGTGTTTCCTTCAATTTGCACTTCCACACCCGCAGGGATCTCCACAGGCAGCTTCCCTATCCTAGACATTCTAAACCTCCATCAATTCTAAAAACATTTTTACCATACATAACAAATTACTTCGCCACCCACTTCTTCGGCAGAAGCTTTTTTATCAGTCACAATTCCTTTGGGTGTACTTAAAATAGCTATCCCAAGCCCACTCAAAACTCTGGGGATTGCATCCTTTTTTGCGTACACTCTCAATCCAGGCTTACTAATTCTTTTTATGCCTGTTATTACTTTTTCGTGATTCTTTTTATAACGCAAATTTATTCGAATCATATCTTTTCCACTATCTTTTTCTTTTATTGCTCTGTAGTTGTCGATGTAACCTTCCTCTTTTAATACCTTCGCTATCTCAACTTTAATTTTTGAAGCTGGTACATCAACAACATCATGACAAGCATTGCTTGCATTCCGAACTCTTGTAAGCATATCAGCAATAGGATCTGTCATTCCCATAAAATTTCCCCCTTAACCTCTAACTAAATACTTTTTACCAGCTTGCTTTTTTAAGCCCCGGGATTTCTCCTTTATGAGCTAATTCTCTTAAGCAAATTCGACAAAGTTTAAACTTTTTGAAACAACCACGCGGTCTTCCGCAACGAACACATCTTGTGTATTCGCGAACTGCAAACTTTTGTTTTCTTTTTTGTTTCTCAACAAGAGCTTTTTTCGCCACTTACGCCTCCTAAAAATTTAACCGATCATAAATCCCTTAACTAACTTTCTTAAATGGAAATCCGAAATATTTTAATAAAGCAAAACCGTGCTCATCATTTTGAGCTGTTGTAACAATAGTTATATCCATTCCACGAACTTTATCTATCTTATCGTAATCAATCTCAGGAAAAATTAGCTGTTCATCAACACCTATAGTAAAGTTTCCCTGACCATCAAAAGATTTTGGAGAAAGACCTCTAAAATCTCGAATACGCGGCAATGCCAAACTAAGCAAACGATCCAAAAATTCATACATTCGGTCTCCCCGAATTGTAACCTTACAACCGATGGGATTTCCTTTTCGAATTTTAAATCCAGCAATGGATTTCTTGGCTCTCGTAACGGCAGGCCTTTGACCGGTAATAATTGAAATATCTTCAACTATATGGTCAATGACTTTGGGATTCTGAATTGCTTCACCAGCTCCCACGTTTACTATAATCTTTACAATGCGAGGAACCTCCATAGGATTTTTTAAGGAAAACTCCTTTACAAACTCAGGAATTATCTCTTTCCTATATTTTACTTTCAAACGAGGAATAACTCGCTTTTCAATTTCACTTGCTTTTTTCTTAGTTTTCGACTGAACCTTTGACTCTGCCAACTTAACCTCCTACAAAACAAAAGCTAAAAAGCTCTATTTATCAATATCCTGTTTACATTTTTTGCATACTCTTATCTTGCCCTTACCGGTCTCACGCTTCTCAACTCTAGTAGCAGCGCCACAGCTAGGACAAATTAATTGAACATTAGAAACGTTTATTGAGCCCTCTCTTTCAACTATTCCTCCTTCAGGATTCGTTTGAGTCGGACGCGTGTTTTTTTTAACTAAGTTTAAACCTTCGATAATAACTCGTTCTTTTCGAGGAAAAACTCTCAAAACTTTCCCCTTTTTACCTACGTCTTTTCCGGCTAGAACCAACACTTTATCGCCTTTTTTAACATGAAGCTTGGACATTAAAAAGCTCCTTTCTTTCATAGTACTTCGGGTGCCAGAGAAACTATTTTCATAAAATTTTTATCTCTTAATTCTCTAGCAACCGGTCCAAAAATTCTAGTGCCCTGTGGATTCTTAGCTGCATCAATAATAACAGCTGCATTATCGTCAAACCTAATATAAGATCCATCCGGCCGTCTTATTGTTTTATTCGTCCTAACGACAACAGCACGAACAATATCACTCTTCTTTACCGACCCTCCGGGAATAGCTACTTTCACGGTAGCAACAATTACATCCCCCACGCTCGCGTATCTTCTTTTGGAGCCACCCAATACTTTAATACATAACATCTCTTTGGCTCCGGTATTATCGGCAACCTTAAGTCTTGTTTCTTGTTGAATCATCCCAATCACTCCTTAAAAAAGTGGCCAGTTATTTAGCCTTTTCTAAAACTGAAACCACTCGCCAACGTTTGGTTTTGCTTAATGGACGCACTTCCATTATCTCCACAATATCTCCAACTCTGCATTCATTTTTATCGTCATGAGCTTTAAACTTAGATGTCTTTTTAATGATTTTTTTATATAAAGGATGCCGCGTTAATCTTTCCACAACAACCACAACGCTCTTATCCATCTTGTCGCTTACTACTTTTCCTGTTCTAGTTTTTCGTAACCCACGTTCACTCATTCTTGCCTCCAATCTATCTACACATTACAGCAAATAAAAATTTACTTATGCTCCTTTTTGTTCTTTTAGCTCTCGCTCTCTACAAACAGTTTGAATACGAGCAATATTCCTCTTAATTTCTCTTATCTTCATGTGGTTTTCAAGCTGACCCGTTGCCAATTGAAAACGCAAATTAAACAGTTCGTTCTTCGCTTCTTTTAGCTTTTCTTGCAACTCTTCGTCTTTAAGATTAACCAATTCTTTAACTTTCATGAGTTTCACCACCAACAATATGTCTTACAACCTTCGTCTTTATCGGCAATTTATGAGAGGCAAGCCTCAAAGCTTCCTTCGCAATATCCTCACTGACACCCGCCAACTCAAACATAATTTTTCCTGGTTTCACTACTGCAACCCAATATTCAGGCGATCCTTTCCCGCTTCCCATTCTTGTTTCAGCAGGTTTCTCTGTAACAGGTTTATCGGGAAATATATTTATCCAAACTTTTCCGCCACGCTTCATGTGTCTAGTCATTGCAATTCTTGCCGCCTCAATCTGACGATTGGTTATCCACGCAGCCTCAAGAGCTTTAAGTCCATACTCTCCAAAATGTATCGAACTTCCGCCCTTTGCCTTCCCTTTCATTCTTCCTCTTTGTACTTTTCGATACTTAACCCTACGAGGTAAAAGCATTATTTGGTTGCCTCCTCTGCACTTTCTTCTTTTTTACTCTTTTTGGTCCCTTTTTTTATTTCGCTCTTCGCTTTTTTTTCGATTTTATCCGGTGCTTTTTTTGTCTTGATTTTTTTGCTTTCTTTAGTTTTCTTCTCTTTTGCCTCGGTTTTCACTTTTGCTTTCTTCTTTGCTTCTTCTTTTTCTTCAACTTTTATTACTGGTTTTGCTTCTGCTTTAATTACTGCTTTTGCTTCTGCTTTAATTGCCGGTTTTCTTTCCTCTTCCTTTACTTTTACTTTTTTTACTTCTACCGGTTCTTTAACTTTCTTAGCAGTTTCTTCTCCAACTTTCTCTTCCATTTGTCTTTCTTTTTTGATTATGTCCCCTTTATAAATCCAAACCTTAACTCCAATTGTTCCAAAAACAGTGTTTGATTTAGCAAAACCATAGTTTATATCTGCACGAATCGTATGAAGTGGAACTCGCCCTTCGCGATACCATTCTCTTCGAGCCATCTCAGAGCCACCTAATCTACCTGCACAATTTATCCTAACGCCCTTGGCTCCACTTTTCATCGCAGCACCCACAGCTCTCTTCATTGCCCGTCTAAAAGAAACCCGGGCCTCAAGTTGATCTGCAATATTTTGAGCAACCAAACTTGCATCCAACTCCGGTTTTTTTACCTCTTGGATATTTATCTGTACTTTCTCCCTAGTTATCTTCTCTAGTTTAGAACGCAATACATCTACCTCAGCGCCCTTTTTACCTATCACAATTCCGGGACGAGCTGTATAAATATCGACTTTTACCCGATCTCCGGCTCGCTCAATTTCAACTTTTGAAATTCCCGCTCGCTTTGCTTTTTGATTTATATATTCTCTGATTCGTATATCCTTCTCAAGCAAATTACCGTATTCTTTTTTTGCAAACCATCTCGACTTCCAGTCGTAAATTATGCCAAGCCTAAATCCATTCGGATTAACTTTTTGACCCACGTTTAACTTCCTCCTCCTGCTCACTTACCACTACCGTAATATGACTGGTTCTTTTGTTAATCCTACTTGCTCGCCCCATGGCTCTCGGACGAAATCTTTTAAGTGTAGGACCTTCATCAACATAAGCCTTAGAGACATAAAGAGTCCCTTTTAAATTCAAATTTATTTCTGCATTAGCTTTCGCTGAATTAACAACTTTGGCAACTTTTTTTGCAGCACCTCTTGGACAAAACTTCAATATATTAATCGCTTCATCAACCTGCTTGCCTCTAATCAAATCAACAACTTGACGGGCTTTTTGAGGAGTTACACGAATATACTTTGCCACTGCTCTCACATCTTTACTTTCCATTTTCTCCTTTGTTTCTTTTGCCACTTTAATCCTCCAATAATACCTTTAAAAATTACTTTTCCAAAATTATTTCAAACTTGTTGCCCGCTCAACATGATGTCCGTGTCCCCTAAAAGTTCTAGTGGCAGCAAACTCACCAAGTTTGTGACCAACCATGCTTTCAGTAATATAAATAGGAACATGCTTTCTCCCATCATGCACAGCAATTGTATAACCAACCATCTCTGGGATTATTGTCGAGCTTCTTGACCACGTCTTAATCACTCTTTTTTCTTTTTTCTTGGTCATTACATGTATTTTTTCTAAAAGCTTCGAATCAACATACGGCCCTTTTTTTATTGACCTACCCATACATTCCTCCATTACATAAACTTATAATCTATTTTGTCCTTCTTCTTATAATGTACTTATCTGACAGTTTCTTCTTTCTGGTTCTATATCCAATGGTCGGCTTCCCCCAAGGAGTGCTAGGCAAATGACCTTTCGACTTACCTTCTCCACCACCATGAGGATGGTCAACCGGATTCATTGCCGTACCTCTTACCGTAGGTCTTTTTCCCAGCCATCGATTACGTCCGGCTTTACCTAACGAGATTGTTTCGTGTTCAATATTGCCAATTTGACCAATTGTCGCCTTGCAATCCAAGTGAATCATTCTAACCTCGCCAGACATTAACTTAACCTGAGCATAATTTCCTTCTTTTGCTACTAATTGAACAACAGCCCCAGCTGAACGTGCCAACTGTCCGCCTTTCGAGGGCTTTAATTCAATGTTATGAATTAACGTTCCTAAGGGAATATTTTTTAAAAGAAGGGCATTCCCCGGCTTTATGTCAGCTTCCTGTCCTGAAATAATCACATCGCCAGCTTTAAGTTTAAGAGGAGCCAAAATATATCTCTTCTCACCATCTTTGTAATGAAGCAAAGCTATCCTTGCAGAACGATTTGGATCATATTCAATTGATGCAACTTTTGCAGGAATTCCGTCCTTATCCCTTTTAAAATCAATGATTCTGTATTTTCTTTTATGACCTCCGCCAATATGCCGAGTAGTAATTCGACCATGAACATTCCTGCCACCACTTTTAGTTAATGGGGTGGTCAAACTTTTCTCAGGTGTCTTCTTAGTTATTTCCTTAAAATCTGGTATAGTCACAAACCTTCTACCTGGCGAGGTTGGTTTTACTTTTTTTATTCCCACGGTTATCGCTCCATTCTAAATTGCTATCTATTTACCTTCAAAGAACTCTATGCGATCTCCTTCTCTTAACGTGACAATCGCTTTTTTCCAATTCTTTGTTCTACCAGAAGTTCGTCCCTGCCTTTTTAATTTACCCTTTACCGACATGGTGTTAACCTTGATAACTACTACATTAAATATTTCTTCAACTGCACAACGCACATCACTCTTTTTCGCGTCTGGACAAACTTCAAAGCTATATTTATTCCCTTCTATAGCATCGTAGCTCTTCTCGGAAATTATCGGTCTTATAATAATGCTTCTTGGATCACCCACTATTTCAGCACCTCCGATAAAGCATTTAAAGCATCTTGGGTAAAAATCAATATTTCATTATCTAAAACATCGTAAACATTTATTTGTTCTACATCGATGGCTTTCACTTTTTGAATATTCTTAATAGATTTTTTAGCTATTTCATCTTTGGATGTAAGCACCATCGTCGTTTTCTTCCCTACGCTTACATTTTTTAATACCTCAACAACATCTTTCGTTTTTGGTTTTTTAAGATTAAAATTCTTTAAAACTAAAATTTGAAAATCTTTAGCTTTTGCACTTAAAGCCGACCTTAAAGCCAACCTTTTTGCCTTTTTGGAAACCTTAAATGAATAATCTCTCGGAGTAGGTCCAAAAACCGTTCCTCCACCTTTCCAAAGAGGAGAACGTATGCTCCCAGCCCTTGCTCTACCAGTTCCCTTCTGTTTCCATGGCTTAATCCCTCCACCACTTACATCTTTTCGTGTCTTGGTAGACGCATTTCCGCTTCTCTTTTCCGCCAAATGTAATTTTACCATCTGATGAACAAGTGACTCCACTATTTTGGATTCAAAAATTTCTGGTTTTAACTCAACTTCACTTATTATTTTTCCCTTATGATCATGAACTGGTACCTTTAACATGATTCCTAACTCCTTTATTTACTGCTTTCCTTAACAGCATTCTTTATCAAAACTAAATCTCCATTAGCCCCCGGAACACTCCCTTTAAGTAAAAGCAAATTGCGCTCCTTATCTACTTTGACTACCTCAAGGTTCTGAGTGGTAACTCGCTTACCACCCATACGCCCAGGAAATTTTCTCCCTTTTAATACTCTTGAAGGAGTTGCACACATACCTATTGAACCAGTACTTCTATGAAAATGAGACCCGTGAGAGGCTGGCCCTCCTCCAAAACCCCATCTCTTAACAACCCCGGCAAAACCTTTTCCTTTTGATATACCAACCACATCAGTCTTTTCTCCTTCTGAGAAAATATCGACTGTAATTGATTGGCCCAATTCAAAACTTTCGTTTTTGTCTAAACGTAACTCCGCCAAATATCTTTTATAACCCACTTTCGATTTATCAAAATGACCTTTAAGCGGCTTATTTACTTTATTCTCTTTTATATCTCCACAACCAATCTGCACAGCATTATACCCATCTTTATCGCAACTCTTCATTTGAGTAACAACACAAGGACCCGCCTCAATAACGGTCGCAGGAATAACCCGACCATCTTGATTGAATATTTGCGTCATACCAATTTTTATACCTAAAATTCCCTTTGACATCTCTACACCTCGTTTTGCCCAAATACTGCAGCAATCTCCATACTTAAAGTTTTATTTCTATATCTACCCCTGCTGGTAAATCTAGCCTCATTAAAGAGTCCACTGTTTTCGGTGTTGGCTCAAGTATATCTATGAGCCGTTTATGTGTATGCATTTCAAAATGCTCTCTCGAATCCTTATTAACGTGAGGAGAGCGAATAACACAATAGAGACTCTTTTCTGTTGGCAGAGGAATTGGTCCTGAAATAGTGGCCCCCGTTCTCTTAACGGTTTCTACAATTTTCTTCGCCGACTGATCAACAATTTCGTGATCGAACGCTTTCAATCTAATTCTAATTTTTTGGTTGGCCATTCTTTCCTCCCTTAACGCGTAATCCTCACGCAACTTTACCAAATTTATGAATTCAGCCAGTACAAAATTAACTACTGGCTTGGCATCATTTTTTCTACTTAAGTATCTTACTTATCTTACCAGCTCCAACTGTTCTTCCGCCCTCGCGGATAGCAAATCTAAGTCCTTCTTCCATAGCAATTGGAGTAATTAACTCCACCTCAAATTCAGTGTTATCTCCAGGCATAACCATCTCAACCCCTTGGGGAAGAGTAACAACTCCGGTAACGTCAGTAGTTCTG